>JAJEHG010000049.1 GCA_022823825.1 Nitrosopumilaceae archaeon
CCGCGGGGAGGGGACGGACCCGGCAGAAATCACGCTGCAGTCTGTCGTGCACGAGGCAGGACTTGTCTCCCATCGCATTGCAGGGATGCCGTTTGATCCGGGCGGCCCGGGCTGGCGGGCTTAAATTCCATCTACTGTACCGCGGCCCGGGCAGCGCGTGCGTGTTATGCCGCACTCCTGTATGCGGCCGGCCCTGTACTGCCGTCATAGCCGCCTGCCCGTACCGCATCCTGCCGTCTGGGGGCGCAGTCCCGGGCAGCGAGCGTCCTGCCGCCCGCCCCTGCCCGTACCGCGGGCTGCCGCAGTATGGTACAAACTACGAACCAGGCGTGGGTATTAAAGCCGGAACGCAGTCAGAACCTTAAGTATTAAATATGCAAAAATTCGCATACTAACAGTATGAGCCTGATTCAGATCTCCAACCAGTCCGCAAAGAACCTGGGCAAAAAGTCCACAATCCGGTTCACCCAGTCCATATGCCCCGACTGCAACATGATCCTGGACGCCGAGGTGTTTGAGCGGGACGGCAAGGTGTTCATGACAAAGACGTGCCCGTCGCACGGCGAGTGCGAGGAGCTGTACTTTGGCTCGTACGAGCTGTACAACAAGTTTTCAACATACTGGCAGGACGGCAAGGGGGCGCACGCCCCGAACGTGATGATCGACAAGTGCTCGTGCCCCAACAACTGCGGGCTGTGCTCAAACCACCTGTCTCACAGCGGCCTGGCAAACATGATAGTGACAAACAGGTGCGACCTGACGTGCTGGTACTGCTTCTTTTACGTCAAAAAGGGGCTGGAGGGCGCATACATGTACGAGCCCTCGCAGGACCAGGTCAGGGCCATGATGAAGACGCTGAGGGCGGAGAGGCCCATTCCAGGAAACTCGATGCAGATTACCGGCGGCGAGCCCATGCTACGCGAGGACATCACAGACGTAATCAAGATAATGAAGGAGGAGGGCGTCGACCACATCCAGATGAACACCAACGGCATCCGTCACGCCATGGACCCGGAGGCCGCAAGGGAGGTCAGGCTGGCCGGATGCAACAACCTGTATTTGTCATTTGACGGGGTCACGGCCCGGACGAACCCCAAGAACCACTGGGAGATCCCGTACGCGCTCGACAGCTGCCGCAAGACCGGCACCACCGTCGTGTTCGTTCCCACCGTGATAAAGTCGATAAACGACCACGAGCTGGGCGGCATCATCAGGTACGCCCAGAAGAACATGGACGTGGTCCACGCGGTCAACTTCCAGCCCGTGTCGCTGACGGGAAGGATGGGCAAGACGGAGCGCGAAAAGTACCGCATAACGATACCGGACTGCGTGCAGCGCATAGAGGAGCAGACCAACGGCGAGGTTACGATAGACGACTGGTTCCCCGTGCCGTCGTGCATGCCGCTTACAAACGTGATAGAGGCGTTCTCCTCAAAGCCAAAGTACGAATTGTCGATACACTTTGCGTGCGGCGCCGGCACGTACATCTTCGAGGACGAGGACACCAAAAAGTTCGTGCCGCTCACAAAGTTCTGCGACATACAGGGCATGCTGGAGCTGTTCGAGGACAAGGCCGAGGAGATCAGGTCTGGCAAGAACAAGTACTTTACAATGCTCGAGGTGGTGCGCAAGCTAAAGTCGTTTGTCGACACCAAAAAGCAGCCCGCCGGGCTGGACCTGGCAAAGATGTTCGGAAACATTCTGATGAAGCGCTCGTTCGACTCCGTGGGCTCGTGGCACGTCAAGGGACTGTTCCTGGGCATGATGCACTTTCAGGACAAGTACAACGAGGACCTGGAGCGCCTGCAGCGCTGCGACATACACTATGTGACGCCCGACCTGCGCATAATCCCGTTCTGCGCGTTCAACGTGATACCGGAGTGGTACCGCGACCGCATCCAGAAGAAGTACTCGATAACCGTCGAGGAGTGGGAGGAGCGCGAGGGCGTAAAGCTCGAGGACGGGCTGTACCGCGGGCTGATGAGGCGGGGCGCCGGCGACGAGCTTGCGGCCGGATGCGCAAAGTCCGAGATGTTCCACCAGGCGTCGCAGGCTTTGGTGTGATTCCTAGCCTGCGGCACGCCGCGATCTGCATGCGTTTTGTATGATAAGACATTCCATCCGACACGCTGCGTTTCGAAAAGTCATATATAGCGCCGTGCCATATACTACACACGGTCCTGTGTTTTGTATAGAACACACTGGATACAATGTATCCAAGGGACCGCCTCCTTCACAATGAGCAATTTCCTCGCTTGAAGACGTTGGGGTGGTTGAGATTGTAATACCTGTGGGATATGGATCTCCACCGATCCTGCTTTTCTCCGTGCGTCCTCGATCTTATCAAAACTGAATATGCAAAAAAATCACTGAGTTGAAGTATAGGTTCCTCCGCAACTCTTGCAAATTTTATCTGGTTGTCTATGTCTGAAAACTTGATAGTTTGTGGAAGATTGTGGGTTTTAAACAGCCGTCCATAGTTGGTCTGCATGTCTCTGTTTATCTGTCTAGTCACATATTCGTGAATGATTTTTCCCTTACCTTCTTGTTCAAGCAGGAAATACTGAAATCGTTCTGTTAAAAATGAAAGAGCCAATACCCTCTGCGATATTTTATTGATGTAGTTTTCGTATACATAGTCCAGATCTATAATACAAGAAATTAGATGGCAGTCGAAATTTGCAATTATGCCAAACATTTCGTTTGCAACGGCATATTTGGCGTCACGATCGAGAACGTTGTACGGTGGTACGATTCCATTACGCAATCCATGATAGGATAGCTTGAATTTGTCAGATAATTCAGATCCTACAAAATATTTGCCAATCATTCTTTCAATTTTTTGCTCTAGTGCTGTGATCTGGCCGATCTCGACTATTACTCCTCCTAGTACAAAATATCGATGTTCTTGGTCGCGATCGGTGCGTGGGTGATAGTTTTGCACATGGCCACTCTCATCTACGTATAGGTTATACAATCTTCTTCAATAGAGTCTAAGTCTTTAAATGTATGATGGAGGACTGGCGCTGCAATTGAGCCATACAAGCTTTTACTGAAAAGACGATCCTTTGTCCCCCCCGCTTATGGGCATGCCTGCGCTGGCATGCCGCCGCGCAGGACTGCGCGCATCGGCTCGGTTTAAATTATTCAAAGGAGGCGTAACGATACCTGACATGTCCGCGACTGCATCATCCGCACCACCATCACCGCCGCGATCGCCCAAGCCGTCGGACCTGATGAAGACCGTGGAGTGGAGCGACGACGGCAGGGTGGTGATGATCGACCAGACAAGGCTTCCAAACGAGCTTGTCTACGTCACGTATGACGACTACAGGGACGTGGCGCAGGCCATCAAAGACCTCGTCGTGAGGGGGGCCCCTGCAATAGGGGTGTCGGGCGCCTTTGGGCTTGCGCTGGCCGCGCGGCAGAGCGGCGCGTCCGATGCGTCCCAGCTTCTAAGGGATCTCAGGACTGCCGCCACGGTACTCGCGGCGACGCGCCCCACCGCGGTCAACCTGAAGTGGGGACTGGACAAGATAATGCGCGTTGCAGAGGACGCGGCGGCCTCGTCTGCCAGCGACTCGCCCGTCCCCGTGGCCACGGCGGTGGCGGACGCCGCCATGCGCATGGCGTCAGACGACATCGAGATAAATCTGGCGATGGGGCGCAACGGGGCGGCCCTCTTTTCGGACAGCGACACCATAATGACCCACTGCAACGCGGGGGCCCTTGCCACCGTCGCGTATGGCACGGCATTGGGGGTGATCAGGGCCGTGCGCGATTCGGGCAAGGCGGTCCGCGTAATTGCCACCGAGACCCGCCCCGTGCAGCAGGGCTCGAGGCTTACCGCATTCGAGCTAAAGCACGACGGGATCGACGTCAGTCTAATACCCGACACCGCCGTGGGGTACTCTATGGCAAACGGGCTGATCGACCGCGTGGTGGTGGGAGCCGACCGCATACTGCGCACGGGGCACGTCTACAACAAGATAGGGACGTACCAGGTGGCCACCATGGCGCGCCAGCACGGCATACCGTTCTACGTGGCGGCCCCGCTCTCCACGTTTGACATGGACAGCGCCCCGGGCGACGTGGTGATAGAGCAGCGCAGCCCCGACGAGGTTACGGGAGTGGGGGGCCGCAGGACGGCGCCCGACGGCATCGGCGTGATAAACCCCGCGTTTGACATGACTCCACCCGAGCTCGTGTCGGGGATCATAACGGAGAGGGGCGTGGCGGCACCCCCCTATGCAGAGTCAATCCCCAGATTGTTTGTCGCAGCTAATTTATAGAAACTTTTTATTTCTTGGCGCAATCGCGCCACACATGAGCGCCTCGACAGTGTCAGTCACCCCCGACGCGGTCAGGGCGTCGCTCAAGCAGTGCATGGATCCGGAGGTTCCGATCAGCATCGTGGACATGGGGCTGGTATACGGGATCGACGTCACGGACGGCAACGACGTCAACATAAGGATGACGATGACCACAAAGGGGTGCCCGCTGCACGAGACGCTGGTCTCAGACGTGACGCGGTTTGCCAAAAAGGTGCCCGGCGTCAACGACGTCAACGTCGAGATAGTCTGGGACCCGCCCTGGTCGATGGACCTGCTGTCGGCCGAGGCCAAGGAGACGCTGCGGGGCATGGGCAGCCTCACCAACATGGCGACGCCGGCCCCCATAGACTATGCGACTGCCATGCCGCAGGGCGTGGGCAACCTGGTCAAGCAGGAGGACGGCTCGATGGTGCTTGCAAACGAGCACGACCAGGGGTTCATGGTCAACCAGGCCATAGTGGACTTTTGGAAGTCCTGCAACGGGCAGCGCAAGATAACCGACCTGGTGGAGGTGTTTGCCCAGCAGACCGGACTACAGCGCGGCCAGGTCGAAAAGGAGGTCATGCAGCTTGTAAAGCAGCTTGCCGACGGGGGGCTCTTGATAATTCCGCCGTCATCATCATCTACATCATCGTCACCACCACCGCCCGGCGCGCAGGCGCCAGCGGACGCGGCTACCGCTGCCGCAGCAAAGGACGGCTCAAGCAACTAACGGCAGCCACTGTTCTGCTCCCGCAAAACGGCAGACGACCATATGCCAGAATCAGAGCCTCTTCTTTACGAAGCCTATGGACTCGACGGGTGACGGGTCGATCCCGTTCATTACGGCGCGGTATATGCTGGCGTATCCCGTCACGTACGCGAGGCCCATGAGCTTTGCCAGTATCCCCCCCTCCCCCGACTGAATCTCCACGTATTCCATGTTACGAGACCCAAAGTACTCTTTTAGTATCTGCCACCTCTCCTTTGTCTTCGGATGGTCGTCGCTTCCGGTAATCATGACGGGGCCGACCGCATCGGAGGGCGCCTCCCATGCCACGATCCCGTTGTGGCAGGCCTCCAGGACGTCCTCCACTATGGCGTGCGTCTTTGCGTTCTCCTGCAGGTCGTTTTTGAACCTGATGGCCGCGGCCCGCAGCCCGAACGGGTGGTATATCAGCGGCATGGCGGCCATGCGCTCGGCGATGCGCCGCGATACGTTGTTGTCGCCGCCTACGTTGCCAGACGATATCGCGCGGCCCGTCTCCTGCAGGCGCCCTATGGCCTCCTCAACGTCCCCCTTCTGCAGCGGCAGCACGTCCTCAAGCGCCCTGAGCATGGAGAAGACGACCCCCGCAAACGACGCCCGGGGGGAGTGGTCCTGCCCTATGGGTATGTGCCCGTGGCCCCTGCTGCGGCAGAGCCGCTCCAGCCTGCCGCCCGACGACACGCCGACTATCCGCGCGTCGGTCCTGGCGGCAGCCTCGAGCGCGGCCAGCGTCTCCGGCGTCTCCCCCGAGACGCTTGTCGCGACCACCAGCGTGTTTTTGTCGACCGTCTTTGGCAGCTCGTACCCCTTTGTTACGGTGACGTGCACCGCGGTCTTTGAGAGTACGGCGGCAAAGAGGTTTCCTACGGCGCCCGACCCCCCCATTCCCGCAAACACGATGTGCGTGATGTCGTCCCCGTATGCGACGGCGTCCGAGTCCGGGCGGGGCTCGTACGCGTCGGCGGCGATTTGCGGCCACCTGTCGTACACCTCGTGCATCCGGCCCGTATCGACTGCATCCAGCGTATGCTTGTCAAGCAAGTGGATGTGGTCACGCGTGAAATAATATATTTCTAGTATTGGTCACGCCGCGGTCCTGCGGCCGGCAGCTGCGCGCGGCGGCCGCATCACCTAAAAGACGTGCCGCGATCCGGCCCCGTCAAAGTTTATCACGGCTCCCGACAGGTACTTTATGCGGCGGCTCACTATGCCGGCAACGAACTCGCCAATCTCCCTGGGCTCGCCCAGCCGCCCCATGGGCAGCTGCTTTTGGAACTCCTCGACGTCGTCGACAAGCTCGCGGGTGCGGTCCGTGTTGATCGGGCCCGGCGCTATGGTGACGCAGGTGATGTCGCGCTCCGCGTACTCTGTGCGGCTCTGCACCCTGAGCACCTCCGAGAACGCCGCGCGGTACGCGGCGGAGATGACGAGGCGCGGGTCGGGCTCCTTTATCACGCTTGAGCTGATCAGGAATATGTAGCCGCCGTCGTTCACCCTGACGTTTCGCAGGACCGTGCAGAATCCCAGGAACAGCTGGTTGTGGTACTTTAGCCAGTCCTGCTCCGTTGTGTCGGCAAACGTCTTTGGGGGGGGACCGCCCGTGTTGAGCACCAGCACGTCTGTGCCGGGGTGCGCCTTGGCAAACTCCCTTGTACTGTCAAGGTCCGACGTGTCGACGTCGCGCCTTGACGCGGCATATACGTTGATGCCGGCGTCGGACAGCGCGCCTGCAATCGCCCTGCCGATCCCCCTGGAGCCGCCCATGACAAGCGCGTCCATGCTCATACCTCCCTGACGTCCGTTACGGTGCCCAGTATGGAGTCCATCCGTATGACGGCCCTCTTGCCGTCCCAGCCGAGCGCCACATACCAGTCCCCCGAGTCCGTATCATACTTGGTCTCAAGCGTGCTGACGCTGCCGGCTGCGGGGGAGGATTTCCCGCCCTCCAAACCATACTCTTTGAGCACGTGTGATGTTGCCAGCGCCACTGCCTGCGCCTCCGTCTCAAGCCGACGCTTAATCAGACCGATGCCTGGCATGCATCGTATGCATGGTCTGGCTATATTGCTCTTTTTCCTCTCCGTATGGCCATCCTGCGTTACGTCGCAACCGTCTCTGCCGTTGTTATCAAATCCGGAATGGATGAGATATGCCCTACCGTGCCGTTGTCGTCATTGTTGGCAATGGCCGCGACCGCATTGCCTGCAACTCGTCACTTTTGTCCTGTCGCTCTGATCTCTGTTATGAGTGGTACTGCTGCCACCGTTGATCATTGTACACTATCTCTCGAAAGTTGGCAATCCAGTGTCGACCGCGCCGCCTACGTGACTTTTGCCTCTGCCGTTGTTTGTACCGATGCTCTTTTTGTGCATTGGAACCATTGGGATTTATCACCCTCACTCCCGCCTGTTCTGCAGCCCGTTCGAAGCCTCTGTCACACGTGACAAGGGCGGATCCGTTCTCAATCACGCATGCTAGTATCACGTCGTCACCGGGGTGGATCGTGGGATGCTTGGTCTTCATATCTCTCGCCTTTGTGCGCATGCTTTCGGAGATTGGTATGAACTCTACACGGGCCTCGAAGATCCTCTCTATCTTTTCTCGGACGAACCTGTAGTTAAGCCCCTGTCTCTTCAACTCCCTTCTAATCACAGAATTGACCAGTATCACGGAGCCGGTCAGGCCATATCCTTGCTTCAGGCGTGCGACCAAGACATAATCCTTTTGGTAGATCTCTCGAATCACGCACGTGTCAAGTGTGACGATATTCGCAGCGGTGCCCATTGTATTTTCCATACATAACAACGTGGTTCTTGCATATAAGTATGCCCGCACCAAATATCAAAATATTAGATATTATGTATAGTTAATCCCTGATTGATTGTGTAGTCTAAATTACAGCTGTAAATTATTGCAAATAGCTGTTACGCATGGTTAACACCTGTATCGGTTATGCGATCTAAATTACAGCTGGAAAGACATCTCGGGGGGGGGGGAGAGGAATCTGTGTGGTCCACCGAGCTTGGCGGGCAGGAGCGCGCCGCGAGGATATGCGTAGGACGACGGCCAGGCAGACCCGTGGCGATCCATTGTGTGTGGGATGCATCCCGACTGATTAGATCTGGAGAGGGAATGGACGAGAAGAGGACCGAGACTGAAGGTTGCATGCATCCGTGCTATTAGGTTGATGCGCGCCATGATTATCTCGGACAATAGGCATAATTTGAGCCGCTCTGGTTCCCATCGTGTGGATCGTACGCGTATGGAAAGAGGCATATCGCCCCGGATCCGCGCTCCCGGCCGGCGGTGCGCACGCGCATGACCGTGCAGCCCGCGCGGCCGCGCTCGCCCCTCAGGTACTGCGGCGGCAAGTCCAGGGGCGTGCCCGAGATCTCAAAACACATACCGGAGGGCACCAAGGTAATGGTCTCGCCGTTTTTGGGGGGCGGCTCGCTGGAGATAGCGTGCGCGGACAGGGGCATAACAGTCCGCGGGTACGACATATTCGAGCCGCTGGTCAACTTTTGGCGGTGCCTGCTAAAGAACCCCCGGAAGCTGGCGGATACCGCAAGGCAGTACCACCCGCTGAAGAGATCCGACTTTTATGGCCTGCAAAAGGGCCAGCACGGCTCCCGCTCCTCGTACAAGAGGGCCGCGATATACTTTGTGCTGAACAGGGCGTCATTCTCGGGAACCACGCTCTCCGGCGGGATGTCGCCGGGGCACCCGCGCTTTACAGAGTCCTCTATACGGCGGCTGGAGCGCTTCCGGGTGGAGAACCTTTCGGTGGACTGCATGGGATTCGAGGACTCCATAGCGGGGGCCGGCGACGCCCTGCTCTACCTCGACCCGCCGTACCTGCTGGGGGGCACCGGGCTTTACGGCCGCAAAGGAGACATGCAGGACGGGTTCGACCACGAGAGGCTGGCCAAGATCCTCCACGGCCGCGACAGGTGGATCCTGTCGTACAACGACACGCCGGAGATACTGTCGCTCTACTCGGGTTACACCGTAGTCAGGCCCGAGTGGAAGTACGGCATGTCCAGCGACAAGAGCTCCAGGGAGATCCTGGTGCTCAGCCACGATCTCGGCGGGGCGGCATGACGGCGGTCCGGACACGCGGGCTAATCTGCATATCCTGTGGGTGGTGTGCTCTGTTGCCCGACTGGCATGCCTTCGACTGATTCTGCGCGAGCTGCTTGGGGCACAATCCGTCGTCACAGTGAGGCGCGCATGCCTCTGGCGCGCTGCTCACACGGCAGGACATGCCCTCGTTGTAGAATACGGGGGGCATTTAATGGCGGCATACTTTTCATATCTACAACGGGAGTGACATGTATGGGTAGGCGGGAACCAACGGTGCAGATCGACCCGAGTGTGCTTGAATCCCGTGGTCGAATTGAGTACGGGATTGGACGGCCCCGCCGGATGGCCTCATTGCTCGTGCAGTCCATGTGTGCAGTCGGCGTGCTCGGGGAGCAGAGTGGCATCGACCCCGGCAGGCCGGGGGTGGCCGACTCTGGGCGAAAGCTGTACGGCATGGGGCCGCCGGACCCGTGGAAGTCATAGTTATGCTGCGTGTCAGTGCATGTGCCGTGGACTTGTAACGGCTACCTGTACGCGTCAGTCCGATTCGTGAAGGTTCTTCTTCCTTTCCCGCAACTCGTCTATTAACCTGGATGCCTCCGTAGAAAAATCATTGCCATAAGCAGGTTTTCCAGTTCGCGTATCTTGTCGTCTATGCTATTGTCGTCCCAGCAACCGTCTATGTTGAGCGGTCCGCGACTCATATTACCATGCTGGCGGCCTTTTCATAAATGGATTGCGCCGAGCGTATGGCCTCGTCGTAATCATCCTGCGCCAAAGGACGCGCAAGCCTGCGCTTCCAGCGCATGTGCCAGCCGTCCACGCGTTCGAGGTCGAGTCCTCTCGTCATCCGTGACGCGAGTGGCTGCATGTCGCACAGCGCGCGCAAGTCACGCACGAACGGAAATTTTACACGGGCATTCAGAAGGACGGCCTTTACGGAATCCTCTATGGACTTGCGCGCCATGTGGCAGGTGAAATTGGCATCCACACGGCCGTGCTTGTCGGTATACGTGTGACCTTCAGACAGGTGGCGCTTTGCCAGGCTCAGCCACCGCGGGGCGCAGCCCCTTACGTCGGCCTTCGAATAGTCGACGACGCCCGACTTTACGCGGTCTGCTCCTCGAGTCTCGTATATGACGTGCCCCTCGCGCAGCGCCCAGTATTCTGCCGTCCCGTACAGGTTGCCGTATTTCCTGAACGTCCGCGTCGTGTCCGTCAGTACGGTGTAGCGCCGCAGGCCGCCGGGCACGCGCCCGGCCCTGTTTATTGCGTCATAGTTGGCCCCGGCCCACTTGTCCTTCCGCACGATGTGGTAAAAGTCTGCGTCGCTGTTCGTGGAAGCCGTCCCGCGCGCCCGGGAGCCGAACAGCACCAGTAGCACGCTGTCCGCATTGCCGCTGCACGCCGCCCGGATGGCGCGCAACGACCGCCGGAGGCGCCCAGAATATTCGGCCGCGCCGTCGGCGGGATCATACACCAGCGTGGCCGCGCCATTCAAATCCATGTGCCATATGCCTGATATTCGAATATAAGTTACAGCACGGCAAAAGACTGGCAAGCTACCGTACACGGTCAGGCATTCCGGGCGTCCACCCTGACGGCGGCGCGCACGCCGTCAAGCGTGCCTCGTTCCAACACCTCGCCGTCCACGTCGACCCAGTTGCACTTCAGGGCGGGCCTCAACGCGTCGCGGCTGCACGACTGCAGCAGGCCGCCGCCGAACCCGGACACCACGTTCTCGGCGGACCGCCCGCCGACCCTGGATCCCTTGAGTATGCTTGGAAGAGTGTGCCGCGTTATGCCGTCGCCCTGCAATAGCCAGATGGTATGAGTTCACGTGATTTTGCCCTATGCTAAAGATACTTTGCCATCTCCGCCAGGTGATCCAGTACGCGGTTCTTCCACGTAGTAAAGCACGTGAAGGTGTAGCCCATCACCGCTGGCGTTGCGCCGCATACGGACTGGCTGCCCCTCGACGCAAGGGGAGGGCTCGGAGGGCTTCGATCCCTCGACCTGGCGGTCCGAAGCCGCCCGCACTATCCAGACTGTGCTACGAGTCCGAAAAGAGAAGGCTTTTAGACGTCTAAATACCTGCCTAGCGCCTTGAAGGTATCGCGGAGAGTCGCAGGTGTAGAGTACGCCATCAGGGATATAGTACTGGCGGCGCGCGACGTGCAGCGCCGCGGCGTCGCCATAGACTACCTGAACATCGGCGACCCCGTGCAGTACGGGTTCCAGCCGCCCGAGAACGTCAGGCAGGCGCTCATAGACGCCGTAAGCCGGGGAGAGAACTATTACGCCCCGTCAGAGGGCCTGCCGGAGCTGCGGGAGGCCATAGCCAAAAAGGAGTCGGCAAAGGGGCTGTCAGTATCGGCCGACGACGTGGTGGTTACAAACGGCGTCTCAGAGGCGCTCGACATGGTGATATCCTCCATAGTCGAGGAGGGCGACGAGGTGCTGCTGCCGGGCCCCTACTATCCGCCGTACGCGTCCTACGTGCGGCTGCGCGGCGGCACGCCGGTGGAGTTTGCAATGAACCTAGAGGAGTCGTCAGTCGACATAGACGACATCAGGTCCAGGATCACGCCGAGGACGGTCGCCATCTGCCTGATAAGCCCCAACAACCCCAGCGGCGTCGTGTTTGACAAGAAGAGCCTCGCCGAGATGGTCCGCATCGCAGAGGAGCACAACCTGTACCTGATATGCGACGAGATATACGACCATATCACGTTTGACGGCGACGGCGGCGGCGGCCGGTTCGCCGGGGTGGGCGGGGTGGCCGGCACGGCCCCCGTCATAATACTCAACGGATTCTCAAAGGTGCACCTGATGACCGGGTGGCGCATGGGGTACGTGGCGTTCAACGGCGCGTCCGCACACCTTGACGGCATCCGGGAGAACCTTCCAAAGCTTGCAAGGGTGCGCATAACCACGAACCTGCCGTTCCAGTATGCCGCGCTAGAGTCGCTGCGCGGGCCGCAGGACTATATCGGCAAGTTCGTATCAGAAGTGCGCAGGCGCCGCGACTATATCATCCCGAGGCTCAACGAGATTCCGGGCATATCGTGCGCCATGCCGAGGGGCGCGTTCTACGCGTTTCCAAGGATAGAGGACTGCGCCAAGAGGTTCGGCGGCGACAAGAACTTTGTCATGTCGCTGCTTGAGAGAAAGGGGGTGCTCACGGTACACGGCTCGGGGTTCGGCGAGCAGTACGGCTCGGGGCACTTCCGCATAGTGTACCTGCCGGACATCCCGGTGCTGGAATCTGCCATGTCAAAGCTAGAGGATTTCATGGCTAGTAGCTCCAGCTAGCCATGCGGTCCGGCATTATGCGTATGATGCAGTCGGTGTCTGCCAGCAGTTCCTGCGCGGCCGGGTCGTCAACCGTGTCATAGTACCTTGCAAGTATCCTGGACGCGGTGGCGGCAACGTCATCCTTTAGAAGCGAGGCCCTGCCGTGCCCTGACACCCCGAATATGTCAGGGGAGTGCACCCCGACGTCGACGCAGAACGCGGCGCGTCCAGTCTTCTCCACGTTCTTGGCCTTTGCGGTCCTGGTGTGAGTACCTATGTAGAAAACCTCATTCTCGTACAGGTACCACACCGGCACCACGTGCGGTGTCCCGTCCCCGTTTACGGTCGCAAGGCGCATGGTCTGCTGCGCCTCCAGGAACCTTTTCACCTGCTCCTTGGTGTGCCGTACGGTCACTGCGTGCCGGGCCCCCTTGTGGGCGCGTTGCGCCTGAATCCCATCGCGATCATGAATGCGCCGAACCCGAGCATGCCTGCAGACACCTTTTCGTTGGTTACCTCGGCGTTTATCAAAAAGTCTGACACGAACTCGGGGCCCCACACCAGCAGCTGCTGCACCAGTACTATGCACGCCATTATGACGAACAGCGCCCCGACTGCAGTATACCAGTTTCTGCCCCTGCGTCTGTACTCGCCGCCTCCGCTCATGATCCAGACATAGTCGTATGCCGCATCATTTTATGTTATGCCAGCTTTGCGCCGCGCATCCCGTGCCATGCGCCCTGCGTCACACCAGCTTTATGCCGGGGTTCCTCATCTTGTTCCGTATCATGGCGTTGAGCAGGAGCGGGGTTGCGATCTCGGCCATGTATGCCAGCTTGCCGGGGCCCAGCAGTATGGGCCGCAGCCCCTCTATCTCCGATATGAACCCGCATATCTCGTCTGTGGCCAGCTTGTCGTCGCCGCACACGAATATGTCATAGTCAAGCTTGACCTCTGGATTGGCAAGCTTTTTTTCCGATATGACGTGGAACGCCGACACCAGACCCCTGCCGCCGTCCCTCATGTGGGCCGCGACTGACTCGTGCGACGTCTTTGCGCCGTGCTTCATCGGGATGAACTCGAACCCCGCGTCGGTCTTCTCCATGGGGACTATGGGCGACACCACCGTGCAGCCGTCCCCGACCCGGGGCAGTATCCCCGCGCACGTGGCGTCTATGTTGCCGTACGGTATGGAGAGTATCAGAATGTCACTGTTCTCGGCCACCTCCGGGTTGGTGCCGCCGGTTATGTCAGTCTGTACGCCGTATATGGCGTCGGCCTCCTTCTGGTATGCCGCGGCAGCCTCCGCCGCCCTTGCCGCGTCCCTCGAGCCTATTAGTATGGGGTGGTTCCGGGCCCACCTCATGGCAAACCCCTTGCCCATTCCCCCGGTGCCCCCTATGATCCCGACGGTCTTGGCCATTCACCGGATGACCATATGACTTATTATTATCTCTATTCGAGGGCGGATACCTTGGTGCGTCATGTCATTATGGTCCGGCACGGCCAGGCCCGGAACAACGTGGAGCGAAAGCTTGCCGGCCGCATGGACGGCGTCCCGCTGACGCCGGAGGGGGTGAGGCAGGCGCAGTACGCGGCCAGGATGCTCGCGTCGGCCGGCGTGTCTGCGATATACTCGAGCCCGATTGAGAGGGCGGCCGAGACTGCGCGGATGATATCAGAAGAATGTGGCGTGCCGGTTACAATCGACGAGCGGCTGACCGAAATCGACATGGGCAAGTTCACCGGCATGACGTTTGAGGAGGTGGTATCGGGCCACGACGACATATTCGCAAAGTTCTACGGGGGGGACGTCGAGATTGCGCACAAGGGGGTGGAGACGTTCGAGCAGGTCAGGAGGCGCGTCACCGGGATTGTATCGGAGGTGCTGTCAGGCGGCGGTGATGCTGATGGCGGCAGCGAAGGCGCCGTTGGTAATAATGATGATGATAATGGGAACGCCGTGCTTGTCACGCACATGGATCCGATAAAGGCCATGCTCGGCGAGATAGCCGGGATATCACCCGAGCGGCTGCTGCACGCCGAGATCGCGAACGCCGCGCTCAACGTGTTCCGAAGGGAGGCCGATGGAAGCCTGTCTCTGCTGGCGCTCAACGTGATGGATGCCGCCCGGTTTGCAGAGAACGGCTAGGCTCCGGACGGAGGCCAGGCTACTGTACGGCCCACTTGATATTGCTGCCACCGTCTCGATCCAACGCACGTCAAGCAGGTGCAGACTAGCTGCGTTTCGACCCGGTTCCCCTGGCCGGTCCGTATGGCCGGCGCGGCAGGACCGGCATCGCTCTGAGCGCAGTGCGTCACGCATCGGCTCGACGGCCGCCACTACCGGGCATTCTGCATCGCATGTCACTAAGCGATATCTGTCCTCCCGCCGTTCGTTTTGCTATTGTATGCAATGCCGCGTGATCTCTTCAGAGTTTTTTTCTAAAGAAGGTGTCCGCGAATATTATTTCAGGCCGGCCAAGAAACCGCATAGTCGCGTCCCGGGTTCAGCTGTTTGACAGCCTGTACGCCGTGCGCGGGTCGATTTCCGTAGCCTTGGCCTTGTAACCGTCCGGGTACAGGTTGCGCAAGTACTCCAGCTCCTCGTTTGCGCCGTCCTTGGTGCTGGTCCACCAGTGCCTCTCTGACTGGTTCCACTTGTACCCGCGGCTTTTTAGCTCGTCCTTGACGTCAAAGCTGTTGCCGTGGGCAACCACCTTTACGGACGGCTCCAGCATGAGGTTCAGGCTGCCCGGCACCACGCTTAGCAGCCACGCGGTCGCAAGGCAGTCGGCATACGCCCTGTGGTGGTCAAAGAACCATCCCTCGCGCATCAGCAGCTCGCCCAGCCCCCGCGTGCCGTGTCCCAGTTCCCACCATGGTATCTCCTCCATGGTGCACTTCCACCTGCAGTCGTTTGGGACTATGCGATCAAAGAACGGGCGGTCAAACTTTGCGTTGTGGGCCGCCATTACGGGATCGCCGCGGACCATATCGCGTACCTTGTCCGCGTCGATGCGCTCGCCGCGGACCATGTCGTCCGTTATACCGGTCAGCTCTGTTATGCGGTCGGATATGGGCTCGCCGGGATCCTCGAACATGTCGAGTGCCTCGTCTACTCCCGTGAGCCTCCCCTCCGAGTCGTAACGGCACCGGACCATGCCGATCTCTATGACCTTGTCCGTGTCGTGGCTGAGCCCCGTGGTCTCAAAGTCCACTATTACGACGGTGGTGTCGTCATGGTGAGGCTCTGCAAAACTTATCGGGATGTCGTCGTAACGCAGGGGGACCTTTTCCAGCACGCGGTAGTTATCCGGGTTCCTTGCGATGTCCTCGATATACGCGCCAGACGGCTTTTTCTGCGTTCCCGTCGGGGTGCGCCACATGGTGCCGCGCCGACATGCGGTCAAAAAAAGTCTTTGCGGCCCGCATGGCAGCAGCCGCCGCTTGTGCCGCGCGCCGGCTTGCAGGCCGCGGCAGCCAAGTGATGAGCCTGCCGTCTAATCCTGTGGGCTGCCCCCTTCCTCGTTTTGCTGTTGCCTCCTCCTCTGCATCTCCACTATGGCATCCTTCAGCCTCTCGGCGGACACCATGCCTCCCTTTTTCATCCGCGCGAACAGTTCCGCATACCGAAACTCCCTCTCCGAGTACTCTAGTATCTTTTCGTACTCGCCGTCAAAGTAGTGCCGTATCTCGTCGCCTCCGGAGGTCCCCTTGACGGGCAGCCCGTACGCGTGCATCAGCGTGTCGTGCCTGAGCCCCGCTATGTCGTAGCCGTTGAGCGGCAGGTGCATCTGCAGCGTGTCGCATACCACCACCCCCTCCACCAGCCTGCGGTATATCTCGCGCCCGCCGTCTATGTTGTGGTGCAGCATCCTGGTGTACAGGAACGGCAGGTCGAATCTGGTCAGGTTGTGCCCTATGATTCGGAAGCCCCTGAACCTCTGGAACCTTGAGAGCACCCCGTAAAATTCGGCGAGTATGGTTCTCTCGTCTGACTCCCATTCCGCGAGGCGGCGCACGGGGCCGTGCTCGCCGAGCTGGTATGTAATCAGTATGACCTTGCCGTCTGCCGCGCTGAGGGCCCCCTTTCTCACCTTCCAGTACGTGTCGGGATCCGACTGTCTCGTGAGCGTGCCCTGCTCTATGCGCATGTTTGCGTCCGCGTACTCTGGCGCGGCCATGTCAGGTGCAGTCTCGATGTCTAAGAAGAGATCCATCAAACGCCTGTACGGTGCGGCGCTCTAAAACATTGTGGGCTTGGCCACGTGGCCGTTGGCTGCATGCGCCGTTATGTGCCAAGTCGCATCCGTGTCTCGGGTAATCTTGACTGGGGATCCAGCGTGTACTGACGCCCTGAAACATCTTCCAACCAGGTCAGAGCTTGGACAAGGTTCCGGAGCGCGCATGAACATGATACCTGCCAGCTGAGACCGGTACGTAAAATCGACGTGCCGCGCCTGCGGATCTGAATCAGACGCCGGCCCCCCGAATGTATATTTTTATACCAATAATTGAGTGACAAGCGCGTTGTGTGCAACGCAGAAAGTCATGGTGGCGGTGGTAGTGACATTATGTGTTGTTGTGGGCGCCACTCTGGCAATTCCGGCACATGCCCAAAGTTTGGGCGAAATCCCGGCAGAGGGAATACTGGTGTACAAGAATGGGACGCACATCACCGTCGACTGGCAGGATGCAGAGCACGCCACAAAATATCTGGTGCAGATATACCTTGGTATACGTGTTGCAGACGGACTATTTGTCACAGACTCGATTTTGGTAAACAAGGAGTTGACACCGAACATGGAACACACCATAAAGGCCACTCCATACAGGGATTTCAGAGCGGGTGTGGAGACAGAGTTAGCGGTCGTTACACTTGATGGTGTGTCTGCAACTCCATTACCTCTGCCCCCTACAACCCCGACTACTCCCACAACACCTACCACACCCACTACACCGACAACCCCTACAACCCCGACTACTCCCACAACACCTACCACACCCACTACACCGACTACGCCTACCACGCCTACAAATCTGGTTGACGCCATTACGATCCTGACAGGTATCATAGAAGAGCTCGCACTGAAAATAACAGCACTGGAGGCAGAGATTGCGGGACTGAAGGGAACCTTGGGAGGGCAGATCGTGGTGCCAGTCACTGATTCGGGCGACTTTATCCCCGTCTATCATGGTGCAACGAGTCGAAGCAACCTGGAGCAGAAATCATATTATGAGAATCAGTTGTTTCTTGAGGGTTTCACGGGACGCCTGACCCAGACGCTTGCCCTGCCCTACAACGTTTATCTCACAATGGACGAATGTGGCGAACCCGAGGCGGTTTATTATCCGGACTACAAGCGCATAGTCATCTGCTACGAGTTCATCACATTTCTTGAAGAACGGCTGGCACCGTACTATAACACGGATGCGGAACTGTCCCGGGGTGTCAACGGTTTCGTTACATGGGTCACGCTACACGAGCTGGGGCATGCCCTGATTGACGTGTATGACTTGCCAGTTACAGGAAATGAAGAAGACGCAGTAGATCAATTTGCCACGATAATCGCGCTGGAATACATCCCGCCTGATCAGGCCGGTAACATTCTTTTCTCGACTCTGCGCGCGTGGTCCCTAGGCCAAAGCAGTATCCTTACTGAAGGACAACTTTCAGGTCCACACTCATTGGCTACACAGAGATTCTATAACATAGCGTGCTGGATGTATGGAAGTGACGTACATAGGTATTCGAGCCTTGTCGACAATAACCTTCTTCCAGAAGAGAGGGCCAGCCAGTGCCAGCCCGAGTATGAGCGCATGAGCGAGAGCTGGTACAGGCTGGTCAGCCCGTTTCTGAACAACCCGGGATCGGTCCCGCCGCCCTGATCCAACACTATCTGGGCGCCTGCTGTGCCGCCCTTTTACGGTGAGCTGATGCATGGGCGTGGCGCGACATGCCGCATCCACCTCTCCCCCCGCAAAAGGCGGAGCCGCCAAACCCTGCAAGTCCAAGCGGCGGCGTACCCGACTCTTCTTGTGGTGGCCGGTCGGCGGCCCGCGGGGCGGATACTTGGAGTGGCGGATGGATGTTCAGCTAGCCGCCAGACGGCAGCATGTTGGCCGTCCCGCCACTCAATCCTCTGGCGACCGCCATATTGGTACAAATATAGAATCAGCCGTACGGCATACCCGCAGCACGCATTCCGTGCCTAGAATCGTGAATCAATCGTCCATCACGCTTATAAGTAAATTTTATCGACAGGCCACTAATAACATGCAAAACGAAATCTACAGAAAATATACTAGCATAACGCTAATGGCAATCATGGTCGCCGGAGGGCTGACCTTTGCGATACCAGGCGTGGATCCCGCGTTTGCGGAAGTGAGCACGAGCAACCCGCACCTGTACGTGTCCGCAGAGGGCCAGGACCCCGACAACATGTTTGCCGAAGGAAACATCATTGAAGTAATAATTAGAGACGATACAATAGGAGACACAGACGAGGGAGAGGCAGAGCCGGAGGTTACCATCAACGGCGCCGACCTGAGGATGTTGCAGACCGCCAACGGATTCTGGACGGCATACTTTGCCGAGGAAGACGCGCTGGCAGTCATTGACAGCCTCCCGTACGGCGTATACTGCACAGAGACTCAGGCATCAGCGGTGACCGGCCTTCAGCTAAGCGACGGCAACGGAGTTTACCTGCCGCCGGGATCAAACTGCGCAAACGACTCCACCACTGCCGACGGGCACCCCCTGATAAGGGAGCCCCGCGACCTGACCAACTATGACGGCAACTCGCTTGGACAGCTTGGACTGTCCAACGCGGACCTGTGGCCGTTCATCCAGGTGTACGACTTTACGTCACTGTCTGACGTTGAAATCGTGTATGACAGGGGCGGCACCCAAGAGAGTGTCACCCTAACGTTTGACGACCCGTCAGAGTCTCATACGCTTGACCGCCAAAAGTACCCGCGGAGCGCTCACGTCCACGTTACACTGACGGACTATGCCCTAAACATAGACCCGACGGACGAGGACACGTGGGTGTTCGACACCCAGAACGGTGCGGCGTACTACAATGTATTTGACGAGGACGGAAATCCGGTAAACGCGATGAACTCCGAGATCAGCAGCGTTGGCTCTGAGGCCGGCATTGACGAGACCGTAAGTATCGTCAGGGGCGCACAGGGCAACGACGTGATCGAGTGCCAGGTGACAAAGGACTTTGGAATCCAGAATGAAGATGATGCAAGCCAGGACTATCTCGTGGTTGACGACTACGGAGCCTGCGTGCCCAATCAGGGCAAGCTGGGCGCCGGCGCTTCTGCGGTATTCACTCCCGGCAACTTTGCCATCGGATTCGTGGAGGACGGCTCCAACAACAACGTGTTCATAAACTGGGCCGAGGACCAGAGGTCCAACATCGTCGTACTTGACGACGCGCTGAGGGGCAACAGCTTCGAGGTGGACTATAGCTCTCCGGACGCAAAGTCTGGGGTCGTGGGACACTTCTTTGCCGAGCTCTCCTTGGACGTGTCTGACGGCGTATGGAACTCTGGCGAACGCATACCCATCGTACTGACCGACATGGACGCCAACGTGAATCCCCTCGCAGAGGACGATCTCGCGGTGGCCAATCCGAACAGCCTGCTGGTGCCATCAATCAGGATAGGTTCACCGGTCACGCTGGTGTCGGCCACGGGCGACGTGGAATGGGTCGACCTCGCAGAGGACGACAACACGGCACCGACCATCCGCCTCAACGGCGGCGACGTTACTCTGGTGCGGGGCGGAACCTACACCGAGGAGGGCGCCGTCTGTGACGACGACCGCGATGCGGACAAGGCGGCCACGCCGTCAGGTACCGTAGACGTCAACACGGTTGGCACCCACACGGTCACATACTCCTGTACGGACAGCTCTGGAAACAGCGCAACGCCCGTGTCCAGGACCGTAACCGTAGTGGAGCGAGACACCACGGACCCCGTAATCACGCTGACCGGTGATCCCACCGTCAGCATAGTGCAGAACACAGCCTACAACGAGCAGGGCGCCGTGTGTTCAGACAACGTCGACGCGGACAAGGCGGCCACGCCGTCAGGTGCCGTAAACATCGCCACGCTTGGCAACTACACGATAACGTACACCTGTACGGACGACGCTGGAAACACCGCAACGGCGGTGACCAGGACCGTACAGATCATAGAGGAAGACACCACGGGCCCCGTAATCACGCTGAACGGCAATGCAGCCGACACGGTGATGCAGGGTGCAACCTACGCCGACCCGGGAGCCGTATGTAGCGACAACGTCGACGCGGACAAGGCGGCCACGCCGTCAGGTGCCGTAAACACCGCCACGCTTGGCCCCCAGACGATAACGTACACCTGTACGGACAGCTCTAACAACAGCGCAATACAGGTGACCAGGACGGTAACGGTCGAAGAGGCCGACACCATGGCACCCACAGTAACACTGAACGGTGATGCCATCGTCAGGATAGTGCAGAACACAGCCTACTCCGAGGATGGCGCCGTCTGTAAAGACAACGTCGATGCGGACAAGCCAGCCACGGCATCCGGCAACGTGAATACCAACGTGGTCAACACCTACACTGTAACGTACACCTGTACGGACAGCTCTGGAAACCGCGCAACTGCAGACAGGACAATCATCGTAGGACTGCCCGTGGTACTGACGAACATCGTCAGGGATGCCGACGGGTGGGACAACGGAGTGTACAAGCTGACAGTGACGGGAACCGTATCCTCATCTGAACGTAACATAAAACTTACCACGGAGGATATCCCTGACTTTGTCTCGGTTTCCGTGCCCGTGGCCAACAACGGCAGCATAAAAGGCACGGTGGCCCTGACCAACATCGGGGCCTCCGGACCCATCACGTTCCAGCTGAAATCTCCGTCAGGCGCCACGTCAAACGACTTTACCGTGAACATACCGCCGATATTGGAACTGTTCAGCATACAGGCGGCACAACAGTGGGTTATTGCGGATATTACGAATCCCTCCACCCCAAATGTCCCACACATCGAACTACGAATAATAGGTAGTGAGGGAGTGGGTGCGGCACCGGGATACACCGTGGAGCTGGCTACGGCAGCCAATCCCACATCCCCACTAACGGGTCTGAGCGAAATCGAATTTGACGCGACCGACGGTAGTACCACACGTAACATGACTGACTCCTCCATAACCGGACTCACCCAGTTTGTACTGGTAGTCTTGGAAGATGAGAAGGTCATCGCACAGTCGGGTGCCAGGTCCACAAACGTTCCAATATTGCTGGATGCAAACATCGCCAGAGATGGAACGTGGAACCCCACAGATGGCACGCTCAGCTTGGTGATAACCGGCACGAACAACACCATGATACCGAGTGGCATAACCGCTGCAACCCTGACGTACGACAATTCTGACGGCACCGCTGCAACCCCAGTCGCCGTGGATGACTTCGTGGTCAACTCGACCGGAATATTCGGCACCGCAGATCTAGAAGACCTCTCGACATCCGACAGGACGGTAGACTTCAAGCTGGCGCTTGGCAGTTCGAGCATCACATCGCCCAGCGTCTCCGTACCTATACCCGCAGTGGTGAAGCTGGACAGCCTATCACTGCGAGGTACGTGGACTGAAGGCGTGCTCTCACTGAGAGTGAGCGGCAGCGAACTCTCTGATGCGGCCGTTAATCTGGTTCCATCTGAGACTGTAACTGGCTTCACACCTATTCCTGTTGCCGGTGTTACTGCTGATGATGGCACGATTTTCGGCACCGTAACCACATCTCACATCGCACTGTCCGATTCTACCGACTTTAGGCTACAGACAGGATCCGCTCCCGACGTTGCCTATTCAGACAACATGACGGTAAACATACCGCCTGCGCTGACTCTGACTAGTGTCGTTCCATCTGGAACATGGGGCGGTACTACGGACGGCGAGCTGACGCTGAACGTAACCGGCTCAGAAAAGGTAGGTGCTAATGCTGTTAATCTGCACGTACTCAAAGACGGTAAATTTGTACTGGTTGGCGAGGCTGTGGCCGCAACTTCTGCGGACGCTGCCATATCCGCCCAAGTACAGCTCTCTGACATCTCACTGTCCGGTCTTACCACATTCAGGCTGGAGGCAGGAAGTGGTGACAACATCGCTGTTTCAGGCAACGTGACGGCAGACATACCGGCTATACTGACCTTGGACAGCGCCACTGTAACTTCGGGAGACTCTGACGACACTGCGCTCACCTTTGCAGTCGTCGGTACGGAGCTAGTAGCGTCAGGTACTACTGTTCGCTTGGAGATGCCCGATCACTCGGCGAGCACTGCCGGGGAGGTCGAATCCGGAGATGACGGTGGCATATTCACCACGACGAAAATTACCACCCTCGATACAGTAGATCTGGAAAACACTGTCAAAGTACGACTTACAGCAATCGCCAGTGACAACACTGCGTATTCAAAAAACATTACTGTAACAGTACCACAGGCACCCTCTACCGGCAGCGTCGACATGGTACCGACGCCGATCGTACAGCACAACAGCGGATTCCCGCCCATAACCAGGGCCGTAATCGGCAATATGGCGGAGATACCGGCCGTACACAACGTGCAGTTCGCAACCGACCAGACAACGGATCGGGTCGTATACACATGGTCCGGCGACGACAAGACCGTCGAGGCGTTCAGCGACAGGCTCAGACTAGCCGAGCCGTCCGACAGGTACGCCATCGAGGGCAAGTCGAAGATCATCGTATACGGATGGGAGCCGCCCACGTTTGCCGACGGCGTCACCACGCTGTTCAACTGGAACTTTGGCGGTATCAACTACGACGGCATTGCACCTGACGCGGTCATAACCGACATCAAGCTTGCAAACGAGGACCACTCGCAGAGCGTGTCCTTGGGCAGCGGCGCATCCGGCCTGGTGGACATCACCGCCATGGAGGATGACATCAACGCCCTCGGAGACACCGTGGACCTGGTCATCTTCATAGGTAACACCAACCTTGGCCACGTGTGCGGCGACCTCATGCTCGTAGCCGACTTCTTCACGTTCGGACAGAACGAGAACGGCCGCGTGAACGACGCCATATACCGCATCGAGGTCGAGGAGGCAAGCAGCAACTCTGCTGACTACGAGGGTACCGTGGAGTATACAATGCTCAACCAGCTCAACATCGACGATCCAAAGACGTACACCGACCTGAGGCCCATCAGCGACCAGGTATCCATCATAGTCCACGAGGACTTTACCGACGAGGATTCGGTCCGCGTGAACTATCTCGACCTGGGAGCCGACGGAGTGTCGACACAGATAGCCATCCAGCAGGCGGCCCCGACGCACAGCGCCGTGGTCTCCTTTGACTCGGAGAGCTACAAGGTTGCCGACACGGTCACGATCACTCTGGAGGACGCTGATCTCAACGTCCAGAACGACGTGATAGACATCTACACGTTCTCAAACAACGCCAACCTCACCGACTACATTGGAGACGACCAGGCATACATCCTGGACGTCACGTTTGATGACGAGCTCTGGACCTCCGGAGCCTGCGGAACCGGCGGATTCGCATCCACCGGCTTTACCCTGCAGGAGACTGCAAGCGGCTCCGGCGTCTTTACGGGCGACTTCAAGATTCCAGAAGAGTACTGCCAGTCAAGCACCGGCAAGATGGTCTCCGTGACCGGCGTGGACATTGAAGTCAACTATCAGGACTTCCGTGACGCGTCCGGCGAGGAGATCGAGGTCGGAGCGGGAGCAGCGGTGCGTGCCAACACTGGTACCGTATCGCTGGACCGCACCGTATACCCGGTTCCGTTCGCAGCCAATACATTCGAGCACACGAACGGCTATCTCCCACAGCACGATCTGACAATCCACGTCACCATAGACGATCCGGACTTTGACATATCGGCTGCCGGCGAGGACGTCATCACGAACGCCACTGAATACCTGAAGGTAGAGGTCATACGCGGCTCGGTATCACACAAGATCGACCTGAACAGCGCACAGATCCTCGAGACCGCGCCCGACAGCGGCGCGTTCGAGCTTGACCTTGGCCTCGCGTACAACGACGGTCCGGGCGATTCGATACTGCAGGGAGACATCCTGCAGGTGGAATACCGCGACCCGACTGACGCATCAGGCGAACCGAACACCGTAACAGACTCGGCCACGTTCGACCTGCGCAACGGCGTGCTCCAGTCAGACAAGTCCGTCTACATCATCGGCTCAGACATGATCCTGACGCTGATAGAGCCGGACTTTGACCTGGAGAACGACGGCGCCGAATCCTACACGCTCGACCTGATCGAGTGGGACTCTGACGCCGGAACGCTGGGCATGAGCGACGCAGTATTCGATCCAGAGCCGTCCGAGCTCCGTGAGACCGGAGACTCCACCGGAATATTCCAGGTGATAGTCGAGATTCCCGCGGAGATCGACGGCGACCGCCTCGAGAGGGGCGAGGAGATCGAGCTCGAATACGTGGACTATGGTCCGTCAGGAGCCGACTATGTCGGCGACGAGAGCGAGGACGTAAACCTAACGGTATACACCTCCAACTTTGGCGCGACCATCGAGCTGGACCAGAAGGTGTACACGTGGACCGACAAGGTCTACATCACCATCGTGGCGCCAGACCACAACTTCGACTCCGCACTGGTGGACGAGATAGGCGACTCCAACCTCGACGCGATACAGGTGTCCACGCGCAGCGCCGACATCGACAACTACAAGCTTGTCGAGACCGGTCCTGACACGGGCATCTTTACAGGCGAGGTGATCCTTATCGGATTCGACCACAACGCGGACGGCGACACCGAGACTGGTACCGACGCGGGTTACGACAACCCGCAGCGCGACACCAGCGATGACGGCAGCGGGCCCACAAACGGCTACCTCAAGACCGACGATGACGACGGCATCACCGTCTCATTCGAGTACTCTGAGGACGAGACCGTAGTGGGATCCGCGCTCATCAGGTGGAACATTGGCGAAGTGCAGTGGCTCGAGTCATCGTACCCGGCATCCGGCACAGGAGTGGTCAGGGTCATCGACCCAGACATGAACTGGAACCCGGAGGCAGTGAACAACTTTGTGGTTGACGTGTGGTCAGACGCCGACAACGGCGGAATCGACCTCACGGTAACCGAAACCAACGAGGCGACCGGAATATTCGAAGGCACGGTGTTCTTCACCATAACCGACGAGTCATCCGGCCACCGCCTCCGCGTGGCAGAGGGCAACACTGTAACGGCCGAATACGAGGACAACACGCTACCAGACCCATACACGACAGCAGACGAGCTTGACATCACGGCAACAACCCTGATCGGCACCATCGTGCCTCCGCTGGAGAGGGCGCCCGCAACCAACCTAAGGATTGTGGATGCATTCGGAAACAGCCTTGACACGGTATCTGCCGACCAGCAGGTGCAGATCGTCGCCGACCTGGCCAACGGCCAGGACCGCTCCCAGGCCTTTGCCTATCTGGTACAGGTCCAGGACGCCAACGGCGTCACGGTCGCACTGTCATGGATATCCGGAACGCTGGAGGCAGGA
>JAJEHG010000048.1 GCA_022823825.1 Nitrosopumilaceae archaeon
GGTATGGACGCCGTCATATAGATCTGACGGTATTTGATCACTGTGTGGGTGTCCGGGGCATCATGCGGTTACTTGGCAGTGCACGAAAACCCCGTACCTGTCGGGAACTGGCGTGACCGGGCTTAAATTCCATCTACTGCGAAGGACTAGTCCTTGCCTTCTTCTGACTGGCCTGCCTCTGCGCCGCCGTCTTCGGCAGCCGGCAGCTCGCCGTCATACCTGCAGTTTACCTGGTAGGTCTCCTCGGATACGGTGTTGCCGCGCACGAGCTTGCGGACGCGCTGCCCCTTCTCGGCGTCCTGCAGTCCCACCCCCTTTGAGAGCAGCACGTACTTGCGGGCGGCCCCGTGCACGTCGCTGCGCATAGGGACTCCCGACTTGTCGCTCCCGCCCGTGAGCGTGAGACTGCCCGACAGGCCGACGGCGTCCGCGTCCGCCTCGTCGCCCAGCTGGAGTCCCAGCAGCGGGATGGCGTCGGAGTCCTTTAGCTCCTTTGAGATAGACTTGCCCTTGGTATCGGATATGGTCACCTTGAAGCTTGCCATACCATGCAGGCGGGATCTGAGGCTAATAATCCTTTGGCAGTCGGGGCGGAACCCCAGCTCGCAGACGTCGATCTGTCCAGAGTCGACGCGTAGGTCCTGAAATCAAGCAATTCCCGGGTGAATTGGGACTACAACGTCGGCGCCTAATGGTTAATAACAAGTATTAAACTTGTCACACATGAAAACACGGGCGGCCGTACTGACAGCAGTGGCCGTCGCGGTCGCCGTCTCCTTGATGTACGGCGGGGCGCATGCGCAGACCGATATCAAGATCGGGGTGCTGACGTCTCATCCCGACGACATAGATGCAGGCCCGTTAGGGGCAATGGCGCTTGCCGAGAGGGACCTGAACAGGGAGTACGTCGCAATCGACAGCACGGTGACGCTCAACGTGATAGACGTGTCGGACTATACCAACGCGACGTCCGTGGCGCAGAAGATCGGGGGCGCCGTCGCGCAGGGTTACACACACTTTATTGCCCCAAGCGACGAGGTCGCCCTTGGCTTCGTAAAGGGGGTTGCCGACGCGGTCACGCCAAACTCTATACTGATATCGCCAAAGTCCCAGACGGTAGTCACCTCGTTGTACAACGCAGACGACAACCTCTTCAGGCTAACCCCGAACAACGACGAGCTGGCCAAGGTGACCGTTCCGGTATATGACAAGTACGGTACAGAGCACCTGATTATGGTGATAGACGCCGCAAGGGGATCCGTCCCGTTCCCGGCGCCGGAGGGTGTGCGCGATCGCTTTGGCACTCCCTTCGAGCCGCTCGTGATCTACAGCGCGGACGCGCCTGACAGTGATGAAAAGAACCTGCAGGCTGCCACTGAGCTCAACAGGCGGCTCGGCGAACTGATCGCCACATACGGGCAGGGCAGCGTTGGAATCCACTATGTCAGCGACGTGCCCCACTTCAACACCTTTGTCAGTGTGATCAACGACAACCCGAACCTTGGCAATCTTGACAGCGTAAGGTGGTACGGCACGGACGCGATACTCGTGGCCGAGGTCACGACGGATCCGCAGATGGCCGAGTTCTCCGCCAAGGTGAACATGACAATCCTCGCGTACGAGATAGTGGAAACTCCCATCGTCCAGGAGCTCAAGGCCCTTCCGAACCCAAGCAGGCTTCACAACGTATACGCCAACTATGCCGCGTACGACGCGGTCCATCTGCTGGCCGACAGCATCGCGATAGCCGGAGCCGACAATCCGAACCTAAAGGATACCATATTCGAGGTGTCAGACGGCAGGCACGCGCTTGAGCACACCACGCGCCTTTTGGGCGAGGGCGCTCTGGGCGACTACAGACTGGACCGTCAGACAGGCGACCTTCTCGGGGTCGGGAACTTTATCGAGCACAGGATGATCCAGAGCGGCAGCGGTTACGTGTGGCTCGAGCTCTTCGACAGGGCCCCGTTGGTGTGCCGATAGACAGGCTGGCAGGACAGGCCGAGAGCTTTCTGTCATACTAGTTGTGAGGTTCCAAAAGCACTTCACCCCCACAGCCGCGGTTTGTGAACATGCCACACGTCAGGACATCCCGCTTGAGAAGAGATCAGGTCCAGATTCGAGACGCGCTTGTCGTATGAAAGATTGATCCGCTAAACTCAGCGGCCGTGCGCGGCGGATATCTGACGCAAACTCGACAGCGGCGGCGGCACACTATTTAGGATGTGCCACAACCATACCACGTGCAAACAGAAAACAGCAGTCCGGACGACGGTGCGATCGCGTGCCCCAGATGCAGCCACGCCATGATAGAGATGCAGGCATGCCACTTGCTGTGCGGCAACTGCGGCTCCCACCTAGACTGCTCTGACAAGGGCAGTTACTGGTAAGCAGAAGCGGCCGCGCGCCGCTGCCATATAACCGTCAGAGGCCGGGCCTGTCGGGAATGTAGTCGGTGGCCATGTTGACTGCCAGGTCCTTCATTACCTCGAGGTACTCCTCGTATCCCTTTTCAAAGCCGCAGTGGGGGCACGTCACACGGGTGACATCGTCGTCAAGCACGGCCACGCCCTCGCACTCGGGGCACTTCGCGTCCATATCCATGTGACGTGGCCAAGATATTTAATCATAGGGTACGGCACACAATTGGGCGGAGTTAGTTTAGCTCGGTATGACGTCAGCTTCCCAAGCTGAAGGCCGCGGGTTCGAATCCCGCACTCCGCACCACAATCAGTCGGACAGCTCCCTTATCGCCTGCTCTATGGCGCCCCTGTCGGGCGCGCTTGGCAGCTGCTTTAG
The DNA here is from genome assembly GCA_022823825.1 of Nitrosopumilaceae archaeon. Lineage (GTDB taxonomy): Archaea > Thermoproteota > Nitrososphaeria > Nitrososphaerales > Nitrosopumilaceae > Nitrosopumilus. The sequence continues at coordinate 2,800 of JAJEHG010000048.1, forward strand.
GTACGTGCGCAGATCCTCCAATGTCCCGTCCCGGTCGCCCTGCTTTTCGCGCAGGTACGCGCGGTTCTTGTAGATGCGGGCGGACCTCTTCGGGTTTATTCCGATCGCCTTTGTATAGTACGACTCGGCCTTGGCAGACTCGCCCCTCTTCAGATAATAGTTGCCGAGGCCGTTGTACGCGAGGAACGCGCCGTCGTTTGCGCGTATGCACTGCTCGTAATACTTGACGCACTCGGGCAGGTCCTGCTCGTTGCACAGGCCGCCGAGCATCTGCAGGGCAGTCGTGTTCTCCGGGTCCATCTCGAGCGCCTCCTTTAGCGAGTCGGACGCGCCGGACTTGTCACCCAGTATCATGGCCCTCTCCGCGTCAAAGCACAGCCTGCACGCCACGCTTACCTGCGCCGAGATTCGCATCGGCAGGGGCGAGATGCTCTCCGGGGGCGCGATGAGGATCATCAGCCTGCCCTCTTCGGACCACTCCCGGTCAAACACGTCGGCGGGTATCGCGCCCTCCTGCTGGTCGCCCTCCTCGTTTCCCTTTTGCACGTAGTGGTATACGGCGTCGTCCCCGTACCCGGATATCACCGACGCGTGCTGGGTAATCTCCGGGCTGCCCGGGATCCCGGGCAGCATCACTATGGGCGGGATGCCCGCGTCGATGGCGGTTCTGAGCCCCTGCATGTCCGAGTGCAGCATCACGCACGCCAGGCCGTGCCGCTCTGCAAGCTCGACGCCCTCTATTATGATTCCGCCCTCAAACGCGGGATACCTCTTTGCGGCCTCGACTGCCTCTGCCATCGGCAGCTGCACGTTCCAGTACGTGGACACCACGTTGATCGGCAGCGGCAGTGACACGAGCTCCTCGCTTACCAGCGGCAGAAACAGTACGCGGTCGCTGCTGCTGTCATCGGGGGCCGACATGGGGTTCCGGTACTGCAGAGTTATTAAAATCGTTCAGCGGGGGCCGAGCCTGTAGCGCCAGCGGCATCGGCATAGCGGCAGTATCACAGCCCGCAGAACCGCTCCACCATGCGGCGGCCGTCCCTGCTCATCTCGGGGTGGAACTGCGTGCCGTACACGTCCCTGTCCCTGTACCGGATTATCTCGTGCCTGCAGTCGGGAGAGCCGCCCACCGACTCGAACGTGTCAGGCAGCCGCGATATCTCGTACGTGTGGCTCTCAAAGACGTCGATGCTGGCGCCCGCGTCCGGGGTGATCGGCGTAGCCCTTGACACCCTTACGGTGCAGCGCACGTTTCTCTGCGGTATATCGGAGCGGCGTATCGTCCCCCCCATGCACAGCGCCATGATCTCGGCGCCGTAGCATATGCCCAGCAGCTTTGCGCCCGCCGTCGACGCCGCGTGCCTGACGATCCTGGAGTTCACCTCGTTTACCAGCCGGTCGTTGCGCTTACGGCCCGACAGTATGAACCCGCCGTACTTGGATAGCTCCTCGGCCGATATCTCGGAGGGGATCATCCTCTTGTACGCGCAGCCGAACTTTTCGAGCACCGCCGCCAGGTCGTCGGTATACGACGAGCCGTTGTCCACCACCAGCATCGCGCCTGGCGCGGGCAACTAGATGCCGACCCCTACCGACACGTAGTGCAGTTCCGGCACGTTGTCCTTGATCACGATGGTGCCGATGTTTATCATGACGCCCTCGTCGGTCTCCTCCTCCCACATCAGGACGCGGTCGGTCCTCGGCACCACGAAGTCGTCGATGAACTGCAGCAGCGCCTCCTCCGTCTCCTCGCGGTCCCGATCCGAGTAGAAGAACAGCTCGCCCTCGTTGAACGACAGCGGCACCGACAGCCTGGTCGGCTCGTCTATGTTGAGATCGCTGTCGACGAAGACCCGCCGCACTATGTCCGCGCGCTCGTCGCGGTCCAGCTCCACGAATCCGTCGCCTACATCTATATCGGTGGGGGCCACGCCGGACACCTTGCTCAGGTACGCCTTGAAGGCATCCTCCTGCGTGTCGCCCAGCCCCACGAAATACTCGCCGTTGAACGCGGCTCCCACGGCCGCGATGGTCCCGAGCTGCGCCACCACGCCGCCGGCGCCAGCCGTATACACTGGGATAAAGTAGACGTCGTGCTCGCCCACGCGGTACAGTATGTTGTCGCCTATGCGCGGGTTTCTCAGCAGGGTCTTGAGCTGCGCAAACTCGGGGTCGCGGTCGAGCGCCTCCCTGACGGCCGTGGGCCCTATCAGCTTTGTAGTGGAGTTGAGCGGCACCTCGTAGAACTGGATCTGCCCCAGGTTCGATAGGTCGTTCTCGACTACGATGTATCCTGCCAGGTTCCTGCCCTGCGAGCCCCTCAGCTCCAGCGACAGCAGCCCCAGGAACTCGGTCTGGTTGAACCCCGGCGGCTTTGCCTCCACGTAGTACGTGTCAAGCCCGCGCGGAATCTCGTAAAACTCGTTTGCCTGTATGAACGTGTCAACGTCGGTTACGTGGTAAATGTTGTACATCTCAGTCTTCCAGTTGAACAGCTCGACGGGATACCTGATCTGCTCCTCGAGCCACGACGGCATGGGGCTGAACTGGTCCGCGTACTGCGCGGCGAACATTTCCGAGAAGAAGTCATCCCCGGTCTTTAGCAGCTGTATGTCCCCGTCGTACGAGTCTATGAGCGCGTACCCGACCAGCCTCAGGTACGGGTTGTTTATGGACCAGGGCACGTTCTCCGTCTCGAACCCTATGATGAGCGGCACGAGCCAGTACGAGTTCTCGCCGTCCGTTACTGGCAGCGAGTCGAGCTCCTTGCCAAACAGGTTGTACAGAAAGTACGGGTAGAGGACCTCCATGCGGTCGTTGACGTCCTTGTACCTCATCACGTGCACCGACTCGGCCGGGAACTGCAGCAAAAAGTTGGGCTCGAATATCCAGCTGAACGGGGGCCCCACGTCCAGGCCGCCGAGCCCGGCGTACTGGACGTTGCCGAGCTCGTCGCTGTTCGTGCCCCTCGAGTTCGAGTAGCCGGACCACGTGAGCTCGAAGAGGCCGCCCTCCCCGTAGTATATCTCGCGCTGCTGGAAGAACTGGTCGCTGTCCACTATCTGGCCGTCCGTGGCCTCGAGCGTCAGGAAGGCGTCCGGCACGTGCGTGTATACGAGGTGCTGGTTGTACCACTGGTTATCCGCCGACACGGACGAGGGCAGGATGGGCTTCATCGACGCGGTCCAGTACAGCGTATTGTTGAACCTCAGTATGTCGTTGTCCTCAAAGTCCACGTACGGGATCAGCCCGATCTCCGGCTTTAGCTTTGCAAACGCGGCCTCCCAGTCCCAGACGCGTATGACATCAAGCACGTCGGCGTTGTCCACCGTGTAGTCGTTTATGTCGTTGGGCGAGACAGGGTTGAGCTTTACGTCGTGCGTGTTCTCGTTGATCCGGTCAAGCTCCCCCAGGTAGCGGTTCACTCCTATCTGCTGCGCCGTGTAGGGCCCCAGGTACTCTATCTTGCGGGCGTCGGCTATCGTGTCGTTTACGGCTACAAAGGCAAAGACCGCTATGGATATGGCGAGGATCGTAAAGAACCTGACGTAGACGTCCCGCTTGAACATGTGGGTCAGGACGCGGGCCCGTATGCGGTCGACGGCGGAGAACGCCATGAGCGCCAGTCCGATTATCAGGACGCCGCCTATCTCGTACCGGGTGTTGTAGTCTATCTCGTTTGTAAAGAACATGTTGAACCCGGCCCACAGCACGGCTATGCCCACCAGCCCCTCTATGGTGGAGACGTAGTTGAGGTATCTGGGCTTGCCCCCGTTGGTGTCCTGCACGAACGACGTGACGACGTGTATGACGCGGTGCAGCCCCACGTACAGCATGAGCCGCAGCCCGATGGCGGCCAGTATCGGGGGGATCAGCACCACCAAGGCGGGTATCATCGGGACCACGGTCTCGGCCGCGTACGCCGCGTCCTCCGGCGGCGTGACGAATGGCAGCGAGAAGAGCGTGGGCAGGTTCTCCACCCCGAGCATGTCGCCGTCGACCAGGAACGCGACTGCGGCAAACCCGAACATTATGTTTGCAAAGAAGGCGCCAAACAGCAGCACCTTTGTTATCTGCCAGACCACGAATGACGCGGGCCCGAGCCTGTAGTCCGAGTAGCCCTGCAGGCTCTCGGATATCTGGGACTGGCTTATTCCGGCTCCGCCGCCGCTGCTGCTGCTGCCGCCGCCGCCCGTCCCCGACCCGCCGGAGTCGCCCATGCCGGTGGCCCTGGGGCCCCGGGCGACGAACGCGACGGCCGTCTTGATTGCATACCAGAAGATGGACGAGCGCGCCGCCATGTTTACGCGCACCAGCGCTATGGCGGAGAGTATGATCGAGGATACGAGCGTGTAATACAGCGGCTTTGTAAACTGGTCGCCGAACTCTGAAAAGTTCATGTACAAAATGACGCCCTGGTTTCCGACCACGAGCACGGTGGCCACGGCCACGGCCGCCACTATGACGAGCTTCATGTACTTGCCCGTGTCGGGAGGGGGGGCCTGCTTGTCGGTAGTGGCGCTATACAAAACCGAACTTGCTCAAGGTTTGTTAAATTAATGTGTTGTCGGGTGGCTTTGCCCATGTATTGTATGGAAATGATTTCGCCTAGTCATTGATGTCCCTCTCCATCCATTTGGGGTCGTTCTGCCTGATCGCATCTGGCACTTGTTTGTTGTGGAACGCCTGCAGCGGGGTCTCGCCGTTGTCAATGTCAAGGGAC
>JAJEHG010000062.1 GCA_022823825.1 Nitrosopumilaceae archaeon
GCGCGCGTAGACGAGCGTGTTGGCCGGAACGTCTCTGTCCGTCGCGGCAAGCGGCACCGTAATCGTATCCCCGGGCCTTCCGCTCTGCGCGGGTATTGCGGCAAGCGCGGGCGCCTCGTTTGACTCGGACACCGTAATGCGTATGTCCTGCGCGGCGGCATTTCCATTTGGATCCGTGGCCTCAACCCTTGCAGTGTACGTTATGCCCAGCGGGGCGCCCTGTGGCTCCGACGGCGTCCATTCAAGCAGCCCCGTCCCAGTGACCGTCGGCGAGGGCGGGCCGGTGACTGTGCTGGACAGGAGGGAGAATGTCGCGCTAGGGTCGTCAGTTGTGATCTGGTGCGTGTTTCGCGCAAGCTCTACAAACGCCAGCGTGCTGCCAGATGTGAATGCTGGCGGGGTGGTGTCCTCGCTCGTGGTGGTGGTGCCCACCTGTATCTCCACGCTGTTTGATGCCGTGTTGCCGTTGCCGGCGGCATCGTGCGCCGAGTTCGCGTTCAGACTTACCGTCAGCTTCCCCACGTCTGGATCCGAGACTCTAAAGGAATACGCCAGGTCATACACGTGGACGTCTCCGTTTATGTCGGGTCCGGTTCCCCCAGCTATGTATATGCGCCCCGTGTCATCCACTACAACCCCCCGTGGCGCCAAGAACGTGGGCGGGCCGTTGTTTCCATTGTCAACGGCGTAAAGAAACGTGCCGTCCGGTAGGAAGACCTGGAGGTTGTTTCTGCTGGCGTCGATGGCATAAACGCGCCCCATGTCGTCTATGAATACATCGTCAAGTGTGGCAAACTTCCCCTGCGTGTTGCCGGTGCCTCCAAACTCGAACAAAAGGGCACCGTCCGGCGCAAATACCTTGATGCGCGAGTCGCCCGAATCTGCCACGTAGACATGGCCGGTGCTGTTTACTGCCACGCCGGTAGGGCCGTAGAGCAGGGTCGTGCCATTCGAATTGAGGATTCCACTGCCCAGTACACCCATGCGGTTCCATGACATGTCAAATATTTGGACGCGATAGCCGCGGTATTCAGACACATAAACGCGATCGTTTGTAACGGCAATCCCGTGCGGGTTTGAGAAGCTTATGCCGTCGACATTTTCTCCAATACTGCGCACATGCGTGTTGTCTGGAGCAAATACCTGGACTCGATTGTTTTCCGAATCGGCCACATAGACATACCCGGTGCTGTTGATGGCAATGCCGTGGGGCATGCTAAACTCACCATCGGCAGTGCCGCTCCCACCAAACCTGTTTGCAAAGGTAATATCGGGCTCGTATACATGAAAGCGGTGATTGCTGGCGTCTGTCACGTAGAGGTAACCAGAAGCATTGAACGTCAAATGATACGGTTTTGTAAAGTACGAGCCGGCAGACTCACGAATATTACCAACAAACATCGGAGTGACTTTGACATCCGAGACGGTTCCAGAGGAGACCGAGACAGCGCCGGGGCCAAATCCCGTAACCAGCTCGTCAAACGACACCATGAATTGTATCTCAGACTCGCTAGTGGGACTGGCGGTCGTAGTCGAGAGGGTCGCAGATGGGCGCGACGAGTCCCGGGCGGAGGATTGGGCGTGCGCATCAGGCACGTATGCCATGGTCGCAATGGCGTCCTGCAGGTATGACGCATGCGCGGATGCCGCCGACCACGCCTGTGCGGCAGCGGCGTCACTGTCACCCACGGACGGTGCAAGAGCATAGGCCGCCACGCACAAAAAGAGCGCCGCAATACATACTGGCAGTGCTCGACAGACGCGATGGTCGGAGACGGATCTCATCACAGAACGCACCCTTATCCCCCAGCGCCGCCATCCATGTCAAAACGCGCAGACGTGGCACGCATCATTGTTACAAGCTCCATGCTGTTTGCAGGCATTGCAATGCGTATCCAAGTTGCCTTAATAATCATTTTGTGGCAGTCTACCCAAATGACTGGCGCAACCGTTCACCCCCTTCAACGTCACTGCATCCAGGTCGGCGAACGTGTCCGTGCCGGGCTAGCTGGCTGCCGTCACGGCGCGCGCCTCCCGCTGCCGTATCCCGCCGGCTTGCCCGACACCGCGCGCATTATCGACTCTGCGACCATGGGCCCTATCTGCCGTATGGTGGCAAGTTTGGCGGGGGACGCGGCCCTGACGTCGGAGATGCTCCGCAGCCCGGCGTCATGTATGGCGCGCGCCCTGACCCTGCCCACCCCCCTGATTGACGCCAGCTCCACGAGCTCCTCCTTGATGCCTGATCTCAGCCGGGTGCGCAGGACGGCAAGCTCCGCCAGCAGGTCGTCGCGGCCCGCGTCTTTTGCCATCTCGCGCATTACATATGCAAGCCACGCCGCGCTCCCCACCATGCGGTGCAGGTCGCCGGACTGCGTCTTGTATGCGGTCTCTATCTCCCTGTCCGTGCGCTCGTTGATCCAGTCGTGCAGCACCAGCAGGCTCCGGGAGCACTCCTCGGCATACACCGGGGAGAGCAGCTCCGCGCGGCGCGGGCCCGACAGCAAATTCTCTGCAAAGTGGTAGTGGTTCTTCAGGAGGTCCTGCCTCGGGTTGAACTCGTCGCAGGATATGACCGCGTGCAGGAACCCGAGCGTGTGCCTCTGGGCGCGCCTGCCGCTGCCGCCGCCCCCGTGAGGGGCGCCCGCGGCCACGTTTCGCAGGTACGACGCCGTTACGGGGTCCACGTAGAGTCCCGAGGTCCTCCGCCCCAGGGAGGTTGCCGCGTACCTTCCGCCCTTTGAGACGATCATGCCGTGATCGAGCAGGAATTCCACTGCCGTACCGACGGCGTCCTCGACCTCGTGTTCGGCATACTGGAGCCCCCCCAGCGTCCCGGAGAAGAACGACTGCAGGTCGTCCTGGCGGATTCCGGGGTTCAGCACGGCTACTGTCAGGAGGTGCGTGCGCATGGCCTTTTCGGCCATGATGCCGGACTCCAGCGGCTCGGGCTCGCCGTCCACGTACCTCTCCAAGAGCTCGTACAGGGGGCCGGTCGCGGATATGACGGCCTCGCCGTACTTGTCGTACTGGGGCCTGCCGGCCCTCCCGCAGAGCTGCTTGTACTCGAGCACGCTGATGGGCCTGTTGTACCCGTACCTTGCGTCGTAGCGGCTGACGGAGGCTATGACGACCCGCCTTGCCGGAAGGTTGACCCCCGCCGCGAGTGTGGGGGTCGACGCAAGCAGCCTTATCGAGCCGCGGCGAAACTCGGACTCGACTATATCCCGGAGCCGCTCTGAGAGCCCCGCGTGGTGGAACGCCACGCCCGTTGAGACCAGGGTGGCCAGGTCCCTTTCGAGCTCGGTGGGGGGGGATGCGGGGGCGGGGGCGGTAGCAGGGGCGGGGGTGCCAGCTGCAGGTGTTGCTGCGGTGGTGCCAGCGGCGGCGCCGGCCCTCAGCCTTGCGGGCAGTATCCTTGAGGATATCCTCCCGAGCGCCTTTCTCTCGTCGTCGGACAGCATCTTGCCAACCCGCTTTGACGCCTTTACCGCGGTCGCCCTGGCGCTCGCCCGCGTGGCCGCAAATATCAGGCTCTGGCCGCCCTCGGACACCGCGTGTATGCCCAGCCGCGCCGGCATCCCCTCGGCTCCGATCCCGACCTCGAACCGGCGGCCGTCGTTCATCATGACGCTGCCGGCCTCGTCGCAGACGCCTTCGGCAAGCGGGACGGGCCTCCACGTGCTGCGTACCAGCTTGCAGCCAAGCCACCTGGCTATCTCCTCGTCGTTGCTGATGGTGGCGCTCAGGCCGACGACCTGCATCTTGGCAGGCGGCGCGTCCGGGCTGCCTTTTGACGGGGGGCGTCTCTTTTGCCGCTGCTGCTGCTGCTGTTCCTGCTCCTGCTTTTGCTGCGTCAGTATCATCTCCAGCGTCGGGCCGCGCGACTCGTCGCCGATGAGGTGTATCTCGTCGATTATCATCAGGCCTATCTCCTGCGTCCACTCCCGCCCGCGTCTCATGGCCGCGTCCATGGCCTCGTTTGTGGCCACCACGATGTCCGCGTCGTCGATCTTCACGGGGCCCCGGGAGGCTGCCGCGGCCCCCCGCTCTCCGGTCAGGCGGGCTGCAGTGATTGCGGCGTCTGTACGCGCGTCTCCGTCACGCCGCCGCCGCAGGGCCTGCAGCCTCCCCTGCCATCCCGCGCCCGACACCTTTACCTCTGAGAGGGCCTCAAACTCGGCGTACTTTTCTGCCGCAAGCGCCCGGAGCGGGCTCAGGTATACCACGCGCCCGCCCCCGCGCGCCAGATGCGATAAAATGGCAAGCGTCGCGACCAGCGTCTTGCCGCTGGCGGTGGGCGCCGAAACGAGCAGGCTCCGCCCGTCAAGCAGCCCGGCCCCGACTGCCGCGGCCTGCAGAGGGTACAGCTCCGAAAACCCGCGCGACTTGAGGAAACTCTTGGCGCTGACGGGGATTGCACCGAGTCCTGATATGCGGGAGTCCCCTACGGGGGCACGCCCCCCTTTCTTCTTCCTCTTCTCCTTCGTCATGCCTTGCTGTAAAAGCCGGGATGACGCTCATAAATAACTCCATCACGCTTCAGCTTTTCGATAAAGTTGCGCGCCTCGTCGGCCGTGAACTTTTCGGTGTTCTCCAGCTCGGTGATCAGCGCCTTGTCCTCCACCGGCTCCTTCTGCTCGCCGGACAGGCGCCCGAGTATGTCCATGAAGAGCTGCATCTTTGTGACCTCGCTGCGCGGCCTGCCCCTCAGCACCCCGACGTCGATCTCCCCCGTGTTGACGTCCACGCCGGCGTCCTGGAGCATCTGCTCCAGCAGGTATATGGCCCTCTCCGCGTCCTCCTTCTCTATCATGTCCTTCATCAGGAGCCGGGCGCGCGCAGTCGATATGCGTATGAGCCCCTCAAGCTGCCTGGCTGTCACGGGCGTCATGTCCTCCGACTGGGCCATCTTGCGCATCCTGATGTAATAGTCCACGATCATCTGCTCTGCCTCCTTTGTCATCTTGGGGGTGAAGCGCTTTGCGTACGCCAGATACTTGGTCAGCGTGTCCGCGTCGATCAGGTTGGCCGTGTCGGCCCCCTGCATGGAGTGCAGCCTTATGACGTGCTGCGCTATCTCCGTGTCCATCTCCACTGACGGCTGGTCCCTGACCACGAATATCAGGTCGAACCTAGAGAGCAGCGGTATGGGCAGGTTGATGTTCTCAGTTATGTTCCGGAACGGGTCGTACTTGCCGTACAGCGGGTTTGCGGCGGCCAGTATCGACGTCCTCGCGTTCAGGGTGGCCACTATCCCCCCCTTTGCGATGCTTGCAGACTGCTGCTCCATCACCTCGTGGAGCGCGCTCCTGTCCTCCGCGCTCATCTTGTCAAACTCGTCTATCGCGACCATCCCCTGGTCGCCCAGCACGACTGCGCCCGCCTCGAGCATCATGATGCCGGTCTTGTCCCTGACGACGGAGGCGGTGAGCCCGGCGGCAGTCGAGCCGCGGCCCGAAGTGTACAGCCCCCGCGGGGCAGTCCTGGAGCAGAACTTTAGCATCTCGGACTTTGCCGTCCCGGGGTCCCCCACCAGGAAGACGTTGATGTCGCCGCGTATCTTGCTGCAGTCTGCGCGCTCACGCTGCACCGATCCGACCATCAGCAGCAGGATGGCCTCCTTTATCAGGTGCTGCCCCTTGATGTGGGGCGCAAACGACTCGATCAGCCTGCCGTATATGTCCGGGTCCTGCTTTAGCGCCAGTATGGCCCTCTCGTCTTCTGGCGATATCGACTCGCGCTCTATCTTGCGCGAAGCCTTTGAGCGGCCGCCGAGGAACTCTATGTTGTTGCCCTCCAGGCGCAGCCTGTACAGGCTGCTGCGCGTCCTTGCGATGCCGGCCACCGATTCCTGCTCGACGCGCACGAGCCCCGTGAGCGCGACGCGGTCGCCGGGCCTGGCGTTGTCGACCAGGTCCTGCTTTACCATGATGTCGATATAGTCGGGCAGCTGGCCCGGCGGCAGGTCTTCGGGCAGCTCCTGCAGCCTCAGAATTTGAAAGTCGATGAACTTTGAGGACTCGGGCTTTAGCTCAAAGTCGCGCAGCTTGCAGTCGGGGTTGTCGCATACGGCGGGCGGCTTTGTGTCCATGCCCTTTATCTGCACGATCTTCGTGTAGTGGCCGTCCCCGCACGCGTACACCAGCTCCTTAGCAAGCGGGTTGACCTCGGATGCCCTGACCACCATGCCCGACACGCTGGTCATCGTGCCGATGGTGTCGGCGTTTATCTTGCGGAGGCTGCGCATCAGCGGATAGTTGCTTATGCGCGCCCTGATCTCCTCGCCCACCTGCTCCGCGTAGTCGTAAAAGCGGACCTGTAGTATCTCCCCGATGGCCCTTGAGAACGCGGCGAGTATGAGGTCCGGGCTGTGCACGAACATGTCTGCAATCTCGCGCTCGTCGATGAGGTCGTTGTAGTCTATTACGATGTGCCGCGTCTCCCGGGGCATCATCTCGTCTATCATCTTTACGTACTTGCGCTCGCCGTCCCCGTCCTGGAAGCCGGTAAGGAACTGCTTGACCTTGTCTGACAGCGCCGAGCTCGTGTATTCGGGCCCGCTGCTGCTGTCGTCGTCGGCCTCCTCTACCGGTTCCATCTGGGCCGAGTCCTGGCCGCTCATTGCTCCTGCTCACCCCCCGCGTTGCCGCCGCTGCTGCCGCTGCCAGACGGCCGGCCTGCCTGCGGCTCCTCGTGCACGACCTCCACGTCGCCCATGCCGTCAGACGATACCGTGGTTATCTGCGCCTCAAACTCGGCGCACGTGCGGTGGACCACGTTGTAGAACGCCTGCTCCTCTACCGTCAGCTTTGACTTCATGTCGGCGCTCAGCTTCATGGAGCTTGCCTTTGATACGATCTTTGTGTTGCGCATGCGGAACAGCTCCAAGAGCATGTCGTACACCCTGTCATAGTCGCGCCCCTCAAGGTGCCTCATGGCGGCCTTTAGCTTTACATAGAACAGCGGCTCGAGCGTCTGGAACGCGCGCGAGCCGGCAATCCTCTCCTTTGAGAGGGCCTGCTTGAGCTCCGTTATCATGTCAGGCAGCCTCATGCTTCCCATGTTGTTCTTCTCAAGCACCAGACCGGCCCAGTAGGGCACCCGGGTCGTCTCGCCGCGGCGCGCGGCGACGTCTATCCCCCCGACCCTCACCTTGAAGTCGCTATCGGCCTCAAACTCGACCTCCTCGAGCCCGTACTCGACTGCATGTATCTGGCCAACCTTATCCACGCTCATTTGGCCCACCATTGCAAAGTCTGTATTTATCATAGCGCGATCGGTGACGGCCGCGCATGTCCCCAAATAAATACCGTACTATTACCGTACTTTTGCCGCCGCGCGCGGCAGTCCCCGGCGGCGGAAACCGATCCTGAGTTTATTAATGGGATCGCCGCACGCGCGGCATGTCACTGGGCGAGGCTGCCGCGGGCATGTGGGTTGAAAAGTACAGGCCCGCAAAGCTTGCAGACGTGGTGAACCAGTCTGAGATAATCAAGAGCCTGGAGGCCCTGCTCAAGAACCCGGAGGAGATGCCGCACCTGCTATTCTCAGGCTCGGCCGGCGTGGGCAAGACTACCACCGCGCTGTGCATAGCAAGGCAGGTGCTGGGCAAGCACTACAGGGACCACACGCTGGAGCTCAACGCGTCAGACGAGCGCGGCATAGGGATGGTCAGGGACAAGATAAAGCGCTATTCCAGGTTTGCGGGCATAAGCGAGGTGCCCTTCAAGATAGTGATACTGGATGAGGCCGACGAGATGACGTCCGACGCGCAGACCGCGCTGCGCCGCATCATAGAGGACGCGTCGCGCACGTGCAGGTTCATCATGATTGCAAACAACATATCGAAGATAATCGAGCCCATACAGAGCAGGTTCGCGACCTTCAAGTTTACGGCAGTCTCAAGGGAGGACGTAGTCTCGAGGCTGGCGCACATCGCCAAAAAGGAGGGCGTGAGCGCCAAAAAGGACGGGCTGGAGGCCGTATACGGCTATGCGGGCGGCGACATGAGGCACGCCATCAACATCATGCAGGCCGCCGCGGGCAGCAGCAAGGCGGTCACGCCAGAGGGCGTCGAGGCCGCGGCCGGGCTCTCAAAGGTGTCTGACGTGGACAAGGTGCTGGCGTCTGCCATGGCAGGCGACGTCGCAGGGGCGCGCGAAAAGATGATAGAGCTGACACGCGTGTACGGCATGTCGGAGTCGGACTTTGTAAAGTACGCGAGCGCGGCCGTGGTGAGGTCGGCCGGCGCCGAGAACCTGGGCGCCATGCTGAGGGTGGTGGCCGAGTACGACTACCGCATACTGTCGGGCGCAAACCCGGAGGTGCAGCTTGCCGCCATGCTCGCGGAGCTCGCGGCGCTCGGGGCCGGCAAGTAGGCGTTGCGGGCGCGTCACGCGGTCGGGTCAGACACCCGCCCCATGAACAGGACTGCGCCGCTCTCGTCGTCCTGTATTATGAACATGAAGGGATGATCCGCGAGAAAGTGCGGCGGCGCCGATGTCAATTCCATAGCCACCGAGGTCACCGCAGCCGCCTCTGTTCCCTCCTCGTTTACCTTGACGTATCCGTCATGGACGGCCTTTGACACGTACAGTCGGTTTCCAGTGTACTCCTCACCGGGTTGCACGCCCAGAACGCCCAACAGATCTGCGGATGTTTTGTCGAAGGCATCCATAATTCCAAGACTCTGCAGGGCGGGTTTGAGGTCATAGTGGGTCTTCATCTCGAACTTTGGCACAGATACGATCATCCGTGTTTCTGACATGTGCTGTTGCCACTCTTGTATGAGCTCCGTCGAGATCCTTTCTTGCAGCTGCCCCATGCCGTCCCTGCCGTCAGGCAGCACGACAAGCATGGACAGCCGGTCCCCCCTGTATGGCATGTTCAGAACCTGCACCCCGTCGAAGTAGCCGTGGCCAAACGTTCCGTCGACGCTCATAAAGTCGGCATCGACGCTGTGCGTGTCGTCCTTCCAGAACTTGGACTGTGCCGTGTCTTCCACCGGAAACTGCGTCGCCCACGTTCCCTTGAAGTATACGGCGTTGAGTATGACCGCGGCAGTGGATTCTTCCACGTCATCTGCAGTCAGCACTTCCTTTATCTTTCCGTGCGTCTTCTCGTCTGCCCAGCCGTTTATGCGCTCGACTCCCCCGTCCAAAAAGTCCACCTTCTCCATGCTTGCATGGTACGTGTTTCGTACAACGTCCACGTACGAACCGTGCGGCTCGAACCAGTCGGCGACCCACAGGGAGCTTGCAAGATCGAGCGTGGCGTGCGGATCGTCGCGGTTGAGCGAGGACATAGTGCGCGTCACGTCGTCGTGGCGCGCCGTCGCGTTTGGCTCAAACCCGAACGCGTCCCGCATCTGCGCGGCAGTGTCATACCTTGCGCCCTCGTACAGGATCGAGAAGGCCGTGTGCATGCTCGCCGACGAGAAGAAGATGTTGCCGCCGTCATCGCCTGCGGCCACCTCTTTGTAAAAGTCCACTGCAAAGGCGTTGTTTGCAGATGCGACGTCTCCGGGTATCGGGGGTCCTGCATACGGTTTCGTAGCGATGTCAGACGGCGCCATCACGATCGCAATTATGGCGGCGGCTGCGGCGGTGGCTGCTGCTGCTGCTGCGAGTAATGTCCTGTTCAAGGTATGATCGCCGCGTACGGTTGCGGCCATAATTGTATTCCGTGTCGGAGGTATCCATCCAGGCTATACCTGCATGTAAGCGCAGAGAGAGGGATTTGAACCCCCGCGTGCTTTCGCACACAGGCTCTCAAGGCCCGCGCCCTACCGAGCTAGGCGACCTCTGCAAGCAACGGGGGCCCCTTGCGGTTAAAATTTGTTGCACTGCGGCCCGTAAAGGCCCCGCCAAGCCGCGGGCCGCGCGCGCACGTGCGTGCGGCCGCGTGTGCACGGAAAAATGGAAAAAAGTCAGAGGAAAGCCCTCTAATCGTGTGCGTGCGGGTTGACCGAGCTGCCCTGCATCTTGACGAATGTCCCGTCTGCCTTCTCGTGGTACTCGAGGTATGACGGCTCTATCAGGATGGCGTGCGTCGGACATGCCTCCTGGCATGCCATGCACTGGGTGCAGTCGTGCTCCCTGATTGGCTGTGACTTGTCGGAGTAGTCCAGGCGCTCGTCCTGTTCGGTCAGGCCCGTGCCCTCAAAGGTGGCGTCCAGGCAGTCGGCGGCAGGAATGTCCTGCTCGGTCCGGTACCACTGGAATGTCTGCACGGGACAGACGCTCATGCACGAGCCCGCGGCGACGCACGAGTCCCAGTCGACTGCCACGGTGGTGCCGTGGATGCCGAGCGGAACCTGCTCCTCGCCGTGCTCCTCGTATGCGGCCTTGACATCGTCGTTGGAGAATGCGTCGCCTTCGGTGTTGCCCGGCCCCCAGATGAAGTGCTTGTTCTCGCCATCTGAGTGGCTGGTCTTGCCGATGACTTCAAGATTCTCTACAAATTTCTCGTCTATTGGCATGGTTCCATGTGCCTGTGATTATTATTTAAATCTAAATAAAATTAGTCGAAACTAAAGCGGCGTCAGTCGTGCGCGTGCGGGTTCGGCGTGCCGGCCTCCATTTTTACAAAGGTTCCGGCCGCCTTTTCGTGCGCCTCCAGGTTAGACTGGTCCACCTTTATGGCCTGCGGCGGGCATACTGACACGCACGCCATGCACCATATGCAGTCGTGCTCCCTGATGGGGTCGGCCTTGTCGGTAAAGTCGGCCCTCTCGTCCTTGACTGCGCTGCCCGTGCCCTCAAAGTACTGCCCCGGCACGTCCTTGGCGGGTATGTCCTTTTCCGTTCGGTACCACTGGAAGACCTGCACGGGGCACGCCTCTATGCAGGCGCCGTCGGCCACGCACGAGTCCCAGTCGACTGCCACCATCGTGCCGCTGACGCCTAGCGGGACCTGCTCCTCGCCGCGCGCCGCGTACGCGGACTTTACGTCCTCGTCTGCAAGGACTTCTGCAGGCGATCCGTCCGCGTTCTTGTCCTTGCCGGGGCCCCACATAAAGTGGAACTGGCCGTCGGCCGTCTCGATCTTGCCCGTGGGCTCCAGGCCCTCTGGAAAGTTTTCTGCTATCGGCATACAATACAGGCGAGACATTGTTATTTAAAGATAAACAGGCGGGCACGGGAGGGGGGCGGCGGCCCGCCGCGCCGGGCCGGAAGGGCACGGCGCAGGGAGCGGTACCGGTTTCGAGGAAATCCCCTAGGTTCATAACGCACCGCCGCCCATGCTTCGCGTGGACATCATAAAGTACGACCTGTACCGGGGGCCCAACGTGGGCGTGTACGCGGCCACAAACGACTCGGTCCTGCTCCTGCCAAGCGGGTTTGCTCCCGCAAAGGCCGACGTGCTTGCCGGGCACCTGGGGGTGGAGCGCCGCGTGAACGCGTCGGTGGCAAACACCAGGCTGCTTGGCACCCTGCTTGTGATGAACAACTCGGGGATCATGCTGCCCAGGACGGCGTTTGAGGACGAGTACGCCACGCTCAAGTCGGAGACCGGTCTCAACGTGGGCGTGCTTGACTCCAAGTTTACGGCGCTCGGCAACCTAGTATGCGCAAACGACAGGGGGGCCATAGCATCCCCCTGGCTCTCAAGGGGGGAGTGCGACTCCATATCGGACATACTGGGGGTGGAGGTCATGCAGGGCAGGATAGCCGGCATGTACCAGACGGGATCCGTAATGGCCGCAAACAACGCGGGCGCGGCGGTCCATCCGGAGACCGACGAGGAGGAGATGAAGGCGTTTGCAAACCTGCTCGGGGTGCGCGGCATAGAGCAGGCGTCTATAAACAACGGGATACCGTACGTGGCGTCCGGCATGCTTGCAAACAACAACGCGATAGTGGTCGGGTCCCTCACGACGGGGCCCGAGATAATGATGCTCACGAGGGCCTTTCTTGGCTGACGCGTGAGATGACCGGGCCCGGGTCGCCTGCCAGCTCCTCGAGTTTTACCGTGCGCTGCTCCCCGGTGTCCATCATGCGGAGCAGGGCCTGACCGCTGCGCATCTCCTCGGTCCCGATTATTATGGCGGTGCGGGCGCCCGCGCGGGACGCGGAGGCCATCTGCTTTTTGAGGGGGCGCCCCGCGATGTCAAACTCGGTTGCGATGCCGCCGCGGCGCAGCGCCGACGCGATGCCGGCGGCCGCCCCCCTGGCGTCCGGCGTGGCGCATATCACGGCGACCACGCCGGCGGCTCCGGCCCGAGTGGCGGTACTGTCGCCGTCATCGTCAAGCAGCCCCCTGCGGCGCATCGCAAGCATCGTGCGCTCCACCCCGCCTGCCACGCCGGCGGCCCCTAGGTCGGGCCTGCCAAAGGCCTTCATCAGCGCGTCGTACCTGCCTCCCCCGGCAAGCGAGCCGTACTGGTCGGGTTGCCCGTCGCCGCCGCCGTTATCGTCACCGGCATCGAACACCTCAAAGACCATCCCAGAGTAATAGTCAAGCCCCCGCACGATGCCAAGGTCTATCACGGCGCAGTCCACGCCGCGGCTCCCGAGCGAGTCGTACATGGACGCGAGGGCGTCCCACCCGTCCAGGGACGAGATCTCCGCCCGCCTGCTGGTTATCTCGTCCGCGCTCCCGCGCATGGAGGCGTACTCGAGCAGCTCGCCGAGCATTGCGGCGCGGTCCGGACGCGGGTCCCCCGCGGCGTCCCGTCCCTCGGCCTTTACATACTCGGATATTATCGCGTCCCTCGGCTTTTTTGCGGCCTTGTCCATGGCGCGCAGGATGCCGGACATCTCGCCTGCAGATATCCCCTGCCCGAAGACGCTGCGCACCAGGGACTCGACCAGCCCGCGGTGGCAGACCCGTATCGAGACGCCCTTTTTCATCCCGAGGGACTCGAACAGCACGGACGTGGCCTCGATTATCTCCGCGTCCGCGTCGGCCGAGGGGCTGCCGAACACCTCCATGTCCCACTGGTGAAAGTACCGGTACCTGCCCTGCTGCGGCTCGTCGTACCTGAACACCCCCCCAAAGCCGGCCACCTTGGATGGCAGCCGCTCTGAGCGCTGCTGCGCGGCGCGCCTTGCAAGCCCCATGGTAAAGTCAAAGCGGAGGGCCACCCGGCGGCCTCCCTTGTCCTCAAAGTGGTATATCTCGTCCCGGATTGCGGGCCCCGACCGGGTCTCCAGGGTCGAGAGGCTCTCAAGCGGCGAGGGATCCACGAGCCCGTACCCGTACAGGCCGCACGCGCGCACAAAGCGCTCCCTGATGAGCTCAATTCCCGCAGAGTCGGCCCCGTCAAAGTCCCTCATGCCGCGGGGCAGGTTAGGAGACAATAGCAACGGCGCGCCCGCATGTCGATGATTTAGAGATTTCGCACGCGGTCACAGGTGCCACGGGTTCGCGCGCGCGGTAATCTTTTCGGGGAGCGACCCGGCGTGCCTGCCAAGAAACTCGGTCTCCTGCTTTTGGTCGCGCAGGTCGTCGGGGAGCATTATCGGGATCTCCTCCATGATGGGGTAGAACCGGGAGCACTTTTCGCAGTACAGCGCGCCCTCCGACACGGTGCCGTCCCCCTTCTCTCTTACGACGTGGAGCTCCAGAGGGTGGTGCTTGTCAATGGGGCACGCCAGTATGTCCATCATTATATCCTTCTTCATCTATCTCAGATCCAGGTATATGGGAATCCCCCGCCTTGCAGATAAAAGTGAAGCTTTGGCGGCCTTGAATGCGGCCAGCGCATGCACGGTGCCACGAGCGGCGCGGCCGCGGCGCTCCGGCTCGCCCCCGTGATTTACGGCGTCCGCAAAGTCCCCAAGCCGCGGCCGCAGCTGGGAGTCGAGGCTCAGGCCGCCGTGCGTGCGGTCCCGGTTCCCCGCGGCGCCGTCGGGGCCGCTGCCGTCCGCGGCCGGCTTGATTGTGACAGACCCCTCTGACAGGTTTGCTGTTATGATTGCCCCCTCCAGTACCGCCTCGGCCGTCTCGGAGCTGACACCGGTCTCCAGGTTGATGGATACCGTGGCAGCCGAGCCACCACCGTATCCGAGCACGGTGGTCAGGTGGCCCCCCGGGCCACCGTTCTTCAGGCCATCCGATACGGCAAAGACCACCTGCGGCGCGGCGTCAAACGCCAGGTTTGCGGCATATACGGCGTCTGCCTGCATGGCGCGCATGGCGCGGGCGCGGGCATCGCCGACATGATCACCGTCCGCACTATTATCATCACCCGGGCCGCCGCCGCGTCCGTCCCCATAGTCACAGTCGTCCCGGCCGGCGTACGCCGGTGCGGGACTTCCCCTTGCGCTAACGTAAAACGACATCAGGCAGCCGTACGCGCCGGACGACGCCGCATCGCGCATCACCTCCGCGGCCATGCTTGGGCGCGCCACGGGAAGGCACGACAGCACCACATTCTTCCGGCCCGCCAGCTCCAGCAGCGCGGCCACCCCGTCCGCGCCGCACGCGGGCGGCCACTGCGCGCACACGTGCTTTCCCGCGCCGAGCAGTTCGGAGGCCATATCTGCGCGCGTATCCGCGGGCGCGGCCACGATGGCCCCGTCAAACGTCCCGTCCCGGATCATCGCACCGACGTCCCCGTAATGGCTCACGGAATACTCTTGGCCGCACGACGCGGCCCTTTGCTCGTCCGGGTCGCACACGGCCGCAAGCGCGCCCATCTCAGACAGTATCCTTGCAATCTTCCCGCATTCCCAGCCGCCCGCGCCGACTAGCGCCAGCCGCACGCCGCCGTCTTTAGCCATCCCCATACACCGGTGTCAGCCAGCGGTCGGCGTACTCTGGCGCGCGCCCCATTACGATGTCGGTGTACCGCTCCATCATGCTGCGCGTGACGGGGCCGGGCCCGTCTCGGCCCCCTATCCTCTTGGAGTCTATAGTCGTCACCGGCGTGATCTCGGCCGCCGTCCCGCTCAGAAACACCTCCTGCGCCGACATCATCTCGGCGCGCGTCACGTCCCGCTCCACCGCCTCGATTCCCGCGGCGCGGGCCACCTCCAGTATCGTATCGCGGGTAATGCCCGCCAGCGCGGAGGACGCCAGGGTGGGCGTGACCAGCCTGCCGTCTATGACCGCGAATATGTTCTCGCCGGGCGCCTCGCTCACGTTGCCGCGCATGTCCAGCAGTATGGCCTCGTCCGCGCCGGCCTTTTTGGCCTCGCCGGTGGCGATTATCGAGTTGAGGTAGTTTCCGCCCATCTTTGCCTGGACCGGGGTCGACGCGTCGGAGAACTTGCGCCACGAGGACGTGACCGCCGATATGCCGCCCTTCTCAAACAGGTCGCCGAACGGGAACGCAAAGACGGCCATTACGGTGGGCGCGTCGGGCGTGACGTGCAGGTTTATGCCGTGGTCCCCCACAAAGTAGAACGGCCTTACATAGCACGACTCCCTGAGCTTGTTCTCCCTGCAGATCCCGGTGATGGCGCCGGACACCTCCGAGTCCGTGTGGTTGAGCGATATCCCGTAAAAGCCCCCGGAGCGCCTAAAGCGGCGTATATGGTCGCCGAGGCGGAACACGTTGAGTTCCTCGCCGTTCCAGTACGCCCTGACCCCCTCAAATATGGTGGTGCCGTAGTGCATCGCGTGGGTGGTTATCGGGATGGTGGCCTGCTCAAGCGGCACGTACGAGCCGTCAACCCACATGAGCCGGCACAGCGGAAGCTTCACGCATGTTGCGGACGCGTGTCTGTATTAATCTATTTTCAACGGGGCCCGGGGGGCGAACAAGGGAAGGCTGCGCGGCGCGCGCCGCACCGGCGCTACTCTTTTTTTGGAAACTTCATGCCGGCGATCCTGGTGGTCGTGTCCTCGGCGCCTGCAAACCGCCTGACCACGTCCCACTCCCTCCGGATTATGCGCGCGACAGGCTCCGGTACGTCGGACTCCCACCCGCCGGGGGCGCGTCCCCCTTCCGGGCCGGCGCCCCTGCCGCTGCCGCCGGCGCCGTCACGACCGTCACTGCCGCGATCACTACCGCGGTCACCGCCGGGGCCGTGATCATCGCCGGTGCGCCCCTCCGCCAGCGCGTCCCCGTACATCCTCTCCTTGACTGACGCGGCCGAGACCGGCTTTCTCGTGCCCACCCGCGGCTTTAGCCTGTAGAGGCGCAGCATGTAGCCCTCCGTTCGGTCGCCCGTGTACGAAAAGTACCTCCGGCGCTCCACCCCGCGCAGTATCTGCCCCCGCAGCCTCCAGGACATCGGCGAGAGGAGGGGCGGCATGTACCTTCTGAAGGGGGCATAGAACGTATAGTCGTCTGATATCGTTATGGAGTCGCCAAAGACGGACTCTAGCATCTCCCTCCTGAGCCCAAAGCTGAACGGAAAGCTCCGGCTGTTGACCTCGTTGTGGTCGCGGTCCCGGAACACGACGGGCATAACCTTGACCGTGCCGGCGGTTTCCCTGAGGTCCGATATGATCTCGACGTGCGCGTTCGTGACGGGGTTGAGGTGGGCAAGATACAGGGCCGTAGTAGTAACAGCATCATCGTCACGGGTGGCCAACTGCGCCTAGACCGTAACGCCTCTTATTTCAACTGTGGCCATGCGGCGGCGGGCGGCGGTCAGGGGTCACCCGTACGACTCGTACTTGACCTCAAAGCTGCCGTCGGCGCGCTTGTCGTGTTCGGTCACGAACCCCCGCGGCTTTAAAAAGTCCATCACGCCGTCTATCGTGCCCTGCCAGCCGCACACGTAGAACATGGTGTTCTCCTTTGTTATCTCCTCGCCGACCAGGTCCTCCAGTGGGGACGCGCCGTCGGCGCGCGGGCGCAAGAACGTCTCGACGCGCCCGATCTGGCCCGACCACGACCGGTTGAACCACTCCTGCGGCCTGCTGATCGCTGCCCTGTACCTAAAGTTCCACTGGTCCTTGCCCCTCTGTATGCTGTCATACTCGAGGTCGGTCAGCAGGTCCTTGTAGGACAGCTCGTCCACATAGCTTGCGCCGTGCAGCACCACGATCTCGCGCTTGTCGCCGACGTGGTGCAGATGCTGCGCATAGCTGACAAACGGGGCAAGCCCGGTGCCGCCCCCGATGCAGACCATCCTTCTCGTGTCAGGCGAGCCGTCCGGCATGGTGTCGTTTATCTCGAGCGCCTTGCCGCTCGGCTTGAGCCACAGCACCTCGTCGCCCTCCTTGGCGTTGAACAGCTGGGTGGTGAGCCTGCCCGGCAGGGGCTTGCGGACCCACCTGATTACAAGCTCGATATAGTCACGATTCTCCGGATGCGACGCTATCGAGTATGCGCGCCTCACGATCTTGCCGCCCTCGTTGGGGTTGGGCATGCCAAGCGTTATGAACTGCCCCGCCTTGAACTCCGGCACGGGCCCCTCGTCCGGGACGAGCCTCATGATCACCAGGTCCTCCTTGAGAAGCTGGACGTACGTGACTGTCGCCTTGTTGTCTACGACCAATGATCATGCGCCCACGCCAGATGTTAAATATATTGTGATGATCACATACAAACGCATCCCCCCACGGGCAGATATGAGGCCGCAATCCCAGGGGCCGGCACGCAGGAGGGCATCATTGTACATATTTAGCGCCGCCGCGGTGTCAGAGCGTGAGGGCGTACTATTCTGACAGCTTGGAGTCTTTCTTGGGAACTGACGCCGCGCAGATACGCTCGGTCCTGGCTGACAGGAGCGAGGCGCCCCCCACGGACGAGCAGAAGCGGGCGTGGCAGGACCAGCTGGGCATAATGGCGCGGGAGCTGCGCAAGCTGGGCGGCGGCGGCCACGTCTACCTGGAGTTTGTCATACCCCGCATGGGAAAGAGGGCCGACGCCGTGATAGTTTACGGCGGCGTGATATTCGTGCTGGAGTTCAAGATCGGTGAGTCCCAGTACAGGCGGGTGGACATGGACCAGTGCACGGACTATGCAGTCGACCTGAAGAACTTCCACGAGGGGAGCCACGACAAACCCATCCTGCCAATACTGGTGGCCAGCAGGGCGGGGGCGGGGGCGGCATACGGCCTGGACATGCGCGAGGACAAGGTCTTCGGGGTCGTGTGCTCCGACGGATCAAACCTGCGCGAGATCATATGCAAAGCGGCCGGAATGCACGCCGGCGGGGCCCCTATAGACCCGCGCAAGTGGGAGGGCTCGGCGTACAAGCCCACGCCGACCATCATAGAGGCCGCGCGCGCCCTGTACAACAACCACGACGTGCGCGACATAACCCGCTCCGAGGCGGGGGCGGAGAACCTCACCAGCACCAAGTCGGCCGTTGAGGGCGTGATAGAACATTCCAGGAAAAACGGCAGAAAGTCGATATGCTTTGTGACCGGCATACCGGGGGCGGGCAAGACCCTGGTGGGGCTGAACCTGACCGTAAAGCCCCGTGACGGGCCATCCAATGATGATGATGATGATGATGATGAATCCGGATCCGTCTTTCTGTCCGGCAACGGCCCGCTTGTGAACGTCCTGCGCGAGGCGCTTGCGCGCGACAAGTACGACAGGGAGCGCTCCAAACGCGCTAGGGACCCCACCCTTGCCAGGGTCACGAAGGGCAGCGCATACAGGGAGGCCGCGGCCCTCATACAGCCCGTCAGGGAGTTCATCACGGAGGCCATGGAGTCAGACCGCCCGCCGCACGAAAGGGTGGTGGTGTTCGACGAGGCGCAGCGCGCGTGGAACAGGAAGGAGCTTGACAGGTTCATGAAGAAGAGGAGGGGAAGGGAGATCGGCATGTCGCAGCCAGAATACGTGATCAGTACGATGGACAGGCACCAGGACTGGGCCGTGCTAGTCTGCCTTGTCGGGGGAGGCCAGGAGATCAACCACGGGGAGGCGGGCCTGCCAGAATGGTTCGACTCCGTAAGGCGCAGCCATCCTGGATGGGACGTGTACGTCTCCCCGGAGATAAACGGGGAAGAGTACCTGGGCGGGAACTATGGTAGCGACGGAGACGGCCGCGGCCGAATCGAAGACATGCTGGGCGGCGCCATACGGCCCACGTACCGCGAGGAGTTGCACCTTGCCACGTCCATAAGATCGTTTAGGAGCAGGCACGTATCAGAGTTCGTCAGGCTCCTCCTGGATCTCGATGCAGGGGCGGCGGGCGCCACGCTGTCCGGCATAGGCAGATACCCCATCACGGTGACAAGAAACTTTGGGCTGGCAAAGAGGTGGCTCCGGAGCAGGGCGCGGGGCACGGAACGGTTCGGGATTGTCGCGGCCGCAAAGTCGTACCGGCTGAGGCCCCACGGCATATACGTGGAGCTCACGCCAAAGGCCACCCACTGGTTCCTCAACCCCCCGGACGACCCGCGCTCCTCAAACGGACTGGAGTACGTGGCGACCGAGTTCGAGATACAGGGGCTGGAGCTTGACTGGGTGTGCGTCGCGTGGGACGCGGACCTCCGGTATACGGAGGACGGGTGGAACTACAAGGAGTTTGTAGGGAACAGGTGGAACAACGTGCACAAGGACCACAAGCAGAGGCACCTGAAGAACGCGTATAGGGTGCTTTTGACGCGGGCAAGGCAGGGCATGGTGATATTCGTCCCGCGCGGCGACGACACAGACGGCACTAGGGAGCCCGGGTACTACGACAGGACGTACGAATATCTGCGCGGGATAGGGATACCGGAGCTGACGTGCCCGGAGGCTGCCGGCCGCTAAATGCGCGTATCTGCAGCAGGCTGCCGGCCTTTTTGCGGCTTTTCGGGGCAGATGACGCACAAGTGTCAGTCTCTGTGCGCGAGATATGCACGCTCAACCACTCTCGCAGACTTAAGTATCCCATGGAATTGAACAGGGTGATGCTATGCGCCGCAAACGGCAGCCGGATTACATGCTCAGGCATGCTGGCAGTAGCGGCCACAGTGGCGCTGCTCATACTGGTACCGCCTGAATCACGGGCCGATGCAATCACAGTAATAACAATCGCCAATGACAGTGCTGTCCCCGGCTGCGAAACAACCCAATCGTGCCTCGACCCATACAGTGTCACTGTCATCAGGGGTGAGATGATCCTGTGGAAAAATCCAACCGACTCACTGCATGCCATAATATCCGGAAACCCGAACGCCATTAAGGACACATTTAACATCGGTCCAATAGAGCCCGGGCATAGCGCGGGACTTGTGCTCGACAGGCTCGGCTCGCAGCAGTATTTTTGCGCAATCCACCCGTGGATAGCAGGCATCATACACGTCACGGACGCCCCCAGAACCGGATATGATCCACCGCTGCACCAGTATAATGCAGGGATTCACCCAGAACACGTCACGTGCAAGGAGGACATGCACCTTGCATACAGGACGTCTGACGCCTCGCCGATATGTCTGAAAAAATCAAGCCTTGAAAAGTTCGTGGAGCGCGGCCTCGCGATACCGTCGTTTGGGACAGGCGATACTCCGGACAGGATAAATGCCGACAAGGAGAGGTTTGTCAGACTACTCTCAGATTACATATGGCACGACGGCGCCGTAGTCATAACCGACAACATCGACCGTGTGGAGGAGTATGTCGAGAAGAACGAGTACAAGGCAGAGGTCATAGAACAGATACGGGACGAGTTTCGCCGCAATATGCCCGTACCCGTACCGAATTGGGGTGACATAGTCATTGTGCCAGAGTTGGACGACGGATCCGGCATGGCGGATCCGAACATGCTAATCAGGTCACCCCCGCCCCAAGGAACCCGGGTGTCTGAGGGGCCAGCCGAAACCCAACTAGGACAGGCAGGCGCTCCCTACGCAGAGTACTCCCAGACCAACGTCCAGGTGCAGGGTGTCGACGAGCCGGACTTTGTAAAGAACGACGCGGACTCGATCTACGTGATAGCCCAGAACGACAACGTCGCGATGGTCGACGTCGACAGTACGGGCAGGATTCTGCCGCCGGGCGTATCACCGTACGTAAAGGGGGCAGAATACATGCTGCTGCACCAGGATACACTGGCGGTGCTGTCCGATGACGGGTACGGATTCACCACTGTGACGCTGCTTGACGTGTCCTCGGGGCCCTCCATACTGGCAGAGCTTGGCCTCGACTCCGAACTGCGCGATGCAAGGATGATAGACGGCACGGTCTACGTGATGACCAGTTCTGATATTGACGAGCCGCCCACGCTATACGATCTCCGCAACGATGAGCAGGACGACGCGTACAAGGTTCACTTTTTCAAGGGCAGTCTCGAGGCCGAGGAGCTGTACACCATAACTGCAATCCCGCTTGACGACACGGCGCAGGCGCGCTCAAGCTCCTTTGTGCTGGGCGATACAGACACGGTATACGTGTCCAGGGACAACGCCTACATCTCGCACACGCAGGAGTACGAGGTACCCAGGGCGCTGTTTGCAGACGGGCTGTTCTTCAGGTATGTCATAGACACGCTTGAGCCATACGAGCTGGCCGAGCTGTACTTCATCTCAGCCCACGGCGGCGTTGAGAGAATGGCCGAGTTTGTGCTGGCCTCGTTTACCTGGGAGGACGTTTCCGGACTCGTGGCGAGGCTGGAGGCCGGCGCCAGTACGGCGTGGGATCCATACGCGCAGGGGACCGCCATACACAAGGTCGCGATAGACGGCACCGAGATCAGGTACGTGGCGTCGGGATCGGTGGACGGGACCCTGCTCAACTCGTTTGCGCTCAACCAGGGGGAGGACGGCATGCTCCGGGTCATCACCAGCACCAACGTAAACGGCCTGCAGACCAACGTCTACACGCTTGACGAGAGCATGGACGAGGTAGGCTCGCTTGAGGGCATCGCCCCCGGCGAGACTCTGCACTCGGCGCGCTTTTCAGGGGACTGGCTGTATGCGGTCACGTTCAGGCAGGTCGACCCGTTCTTTGTGATTGACGTGTCAGATATCAAGCCCAAGATACTCGGGGTACTGAAGATCCCGGGATATTCAGAATACCTGCAGAACTATGACGACACGCACGTGATCGGGATAGGCCGCGACACCAACCAGAACATGTTTGACGCGACTGAGGATGCGGGAATAAAGATATCCATGTTTGACGTCTCGGACTTTGAGAACCCCCGGGAGGTGCAGAGCATCATAGTCGGGGATCAGTCCACCGACTCTGCGGGACTGGCAGAGCACAAGTCTCTCCTGATTGACGACAGCAAGAGAATACTCAGCATTCCGATAAGGTTTAGCGGCGAGCTGTTCTTTTACGTGTATTCCGTAAATGACGACTATACCATGGACGTGCACTCGAAGATACCCCACGCTTACGACGAGTCAAACCCGCACCACATGCGCTCCCTGTACATAGGCGACGTACTGTACACCGTAACCCCCAAGATGATAAAGGCAAACGACCTGCTGCAGCCTGACGTGAGCATTGGCAGTCTGGAGATCTAGCCATGAAGCCTCGCGCGCCCGTGCGGTCGCTCTTTTACGGCAGGCGCTCAACGGGGCCCACAGGCAAACTGTATTGTATGGAAATGATTTCGCCTAGTCATTGATGTCCCTCTCCATCCATTTGGGGTCGTTCTGCCTGATCGCATCTGGCACTTGTTTGTTGTGGAACGCCTGCAGCGGGGTCTCGCCGTTGTCAATGTCAAGGGAC
>JAJEHG010000053.1 GCA_022823825.1 Nitrosopumilaceae archaeon
GTCCCTTGACATTGACAACGGCGAGACCCCGCTGCAGGCGTTCCACAACAAACAAGTGCCAGATGCGATCAGGCAGAACGACCCCAAATGGATGGAGAGGGACATCAATGACTAGGCGAAATCATTTCCATACAATACAACCGGCGCGCCCTGCTGAAAAAAGATAATAGAGGGAGTTTTGGGTTTCGGCATGATGGACTCCCCTGACAAGATTTACGACTATCCTGGAATATGCGCCTCCGTCATGGAGGTCGACCCGAAGATACGGTTTGTCGGGGTGATCAACGACCGGGGCCGGCTTGTCGCCGGCGGCATGCGCGAGAATGTGGAGCCCCTTGAGAGCGAGCGCGATGACGAGATGATGTTCATGGAGCTTGCGCTGCGCGTAAAGATGCGCCGCGAGTTCGACGCCCAGTTTGGAGAGGTTCGGTTTGCGCTAGCGCTGCGCGAAAAGGTGCTTGCAATCAGCACGCACCTCAACGAGGATATCTTGTATGTCGTGGCCGAGTCCGACGCCGACTATGGCGCGCTTCCAAAAAAGATTCTGGCCATTGTGGACGCGTAGCCGGCCCGCGTTGGAGCCCGCCACGTTTGCTGTGAGGGGGCTGCTTGCTGTCGCCGCGACCGCTGCCACAACCGCCCCCACTGCCGCGCCGCCCCCGCTTGGAAGGCATGCGGGGCCCGCACCGCAATCATACTATAAATAGAAAGATGCCCGCGCGATGTCGTGCCTGTAGACCCTGTGTGTGGGATAGAACTTGACGAGGAGCTTGCACTCCCGCACGAATACAAGGGCTCGACGTTTTACTTTTGCTGCAACGGGTGCCGCATGATATTTGCAAAAAAGCCCCGCAAGTATAGGAATAACGCCTAGACCGGAAACGCGGCGCACATCCTGCAGAACCTGGCGCCGCGCGCAATCGCGCACCTGCAGTAGGGACATGTCTTCTCTGGCCGATCCGCGCCGCCATCCTCTTTCGGCCCCGCCCCCGCCTCGGCCGCCTGGAACTCCGCCGGCACCCCAAACTCCCTCCTGAATATCTCGTAATAGTGCATTGACTCCTGGCTCCTGATTGTAACGCCGTCCTCCCTTTTTGCTGCCAGTACCTTTCTGACGTATGATTCCTCGTCGATGCGCATCATGGACTCGAACAGCCCCGTCAGCCCCGCCGTGCCTGCGCCGTCCTGCATTGCGGACTTTGGCCTCCATGCTATTCCGGCCGGCAGGACGTCCTCAAACGCCTTTCTGAGTATCCACTTGCCGTGGCGCACGGCGCCGCGCCCCCCTTCGCCCGCGGGATCCTGCGCCGCGCCCCTCGGGCGGTCGCGCCTGACCTTGAGCGAGGCCTCCGTGTCCCGCGCAAGCTGCACCACCTCGCCGTCTAGAAACGGGGATACGGCGGTTATGCCAAACGACCTGCATATGTCGTGGGAGGGAAAGTGCATCGTATTCCGGATCCTCTCAAGCTCGCCTGCAAGCCTGTCCTCTGGCATCTCTGTCAGGAACCTGTATCCTGCAAACAGCTCGTCTGCACCGTCTCCGGTGGCAATGGAGCGGTATCCGTTATCGGCAGCCCATTTCGCGGCCAGATACATGACCACGCTGTTTCTGATCTCTATGTCGTTGAAGTTCCTGAGGATCTTGACGGTGCTGGTTATGCCGTCTAGTATCTCGTCTGTTCCCACGTTTGCCATCTCAAGCGGCATGTCAAGCTCCCTTGAGGCCATCTGACAGTATGCAAGATCCGTCGAGACAAAGTCCCTTGCGATTATCGCAACCCCCGTGGGGCTTCCAGTCTGCCTTGCGTGCCATGCTATTATGCTCGAGTCGAGGCCCCCTGATAGGGCCACCAGGCCGATCTCGTGCCTGTCGCATGCGGATCTGAGGGCGGCCCTGACC
The DNA here is from genome assembly GCA_022823825.1 of Nitrosopumilaceae archaeon. Taxonomy (GTDB): domain Archaea; phylum Thermoproteota; class Nitrososphaeria; order Nitrososphaerales; family Nitrosopumilaceae; genus Nitrosopumilus. The sequence continues at coordinate 1,901 of JAJEHG010000053.1, forward strand.
CTGGCCACCGCGTCTTCTACCTTGCCGTCTGCCTGCAGCATGCCTGTTGTTGTTTTCATTAGGTTAAGTAGATAGCTTGCGCGGACCGCAGCGCTTCGGGGCGGAGGCCGCAGGCGCAGGTCCCGCCAGCCGCGCACGGCGCCCGCGACGGGGGCGCGATTTCTTGGAAGCTATAAATGTCTAGGAGCGAGAAACTCTTTCATGCTGCTTCCGGCCGAGATAGAATCCAAGACGCTGATACCGGCGCTGCGAGCAATCATTGCAAAAAAGCTGGCCGAGGATCACGACATACGCGAGGACGAGATATCAAAGATGCTCGGCGTCACGCAGGCCGCAATCAGCAACTACATCCGGGGCACGCGCGGCGACCCGGTCCTGATAGGCAAACTGCTCTCGCAGGACAAGGTAGCCGCAATGATTGACGATCTATGTGACAACCTGGCCTCGGACATGGCGTACACGCCGCTGAGCCTCTCAAAGTTCATCGGCCTGTGCAACTACATCAAGTCGAGCCTCCTGATCTGCGAGATTCACCACAACCTGGAGTCTGACATCGACGAGGAGGTCTGCAAGGAATGCGAGAGCATGCTTCTAAAGGGCCCCGGCGGGTTTTAGGCTGCCTGTTATGCCGTTGGTAGTTGCCGCTCCCGCCGCCCCGTCTGAGCCCCGGTTTTCGACATCACTGGATTGGCCACCGCGCCGGCGGCGTCAGTTCAGTTGAAGCCTGTCAATGTGTATCTCTATTGTGGACGTCATGCTTCCTATGCCGGGGGCCGCGTCGGTGTCCAGCAGTATCTGCCTTACGCGGGATCTCCCCTTTAGTACCTCGCGCGTCACTATGTTTGCCACCGTCACGGCAGTCGGTATCGACCTCCCCTTTGATCGGAGCGTTACGCTGCCCTTTTCTGATAGGGCCTGGACTGTCTCCATTGCGTAGTTGTCTATGGGGTTGTGGCCTATGTAGATGACGCCATCCTCGCTGCCGTCCGTGTCGTAGGCGCCGCCCCCACCCCCGCCGGCCATGCTTGTGCGCTCGCTGTCTCCTTCCATCACGGCAACATTCCGGCCTCGACTTGTAATTCTATTAAGTTTTATCGACCAATGGTTCATGGGCGCCGGCGCGTATGCATGTGTGTATGGAATGCGGATCTCTGCAATGGCAGTCAGGCGGCGCGCGTGCGGCCCGGGACGGCTATTTCTCAAAGTAGCTTATCGGTATATTCTGGTGATCTCCGTTTGGGAGGACGCGCCTGATTGTGATGGGAATCACCCTCTGCTCGAGCTCCTCCATTGATATGTCAAGGGAGGTTCTTGCAGTCTTTGGGATTGGTATGAACGGCGGGGCTCCCTGTGACAGCTGCAGCGCCCTTGCCCCCATGATGCGCGCCTTTTCAAACCTTGTCAGCGTGGGCGGGCCCACCGTAACCTTCTGGTTCTCGCACGGTATCTCCACGGGCTCGTGGTCTGCGACCTTTTCCACCACCTCCCTGCCCCTTATCTCGTCAAGCTTTTTCTCAAGGGCCTCTTTCTCCTCTTCGGTCAGGGGCGTGTCGCCGTCCTTTTTCTCGATCATCTTGCGGTACGACTCCAAGGCCCTGTTGAGGCCGATGTTCTCGTCGGGTTCCGGCTCTGCCGGCGGGGCCGCTGGCGCAGCCGCATTGTCGTCTGCCGCCCCCATGGCGGCAGCACCTTCTTCCTTTTCTCCCGCAGTCGCGGGCGCGTCTGCCACCCCCGTCGCCGAGGATGCCTCTTCTTCTCCCTTCTTGTAGCTGCTGTCTGCGGAATTAGTATTTGGAGAGCCGATCATCTCGCTCTCATTGACTTCAGACAAGCAGACGATCGCCTCTTAAAACGTTATATAATCTATGCAATGTTGTAGTCGGGTTGAGTGGGACGCCGTCCGTATCGCGCAGGGGACTGGTACTTGAGATTGGAACAGACCGCAAGCTTGGATGCGACCTGCGCCGTCACCTGTCTCCGCGGACGGTCGGATTGATAACAAGATCCCTGCCGCTTCGTGGAAACGCGCACAGGATGGGCAAGAGCATCATATACATCGAGACCGCGATAGACTCGGGGCTTGAGAGGGAACGCTCGGAGTTCAAGAGGGGTGACGTGGCGTTCCTGCCGTCAACGGGAAGCGTGTGCTTTTTCCTAAACGATGTTGCGTCTACAAACAAGATGACTCCGATAGGCCGGCTCGTCGGTGACGTCCGGCTGCTTGAGGATGCGGGGCCAAGCACGCCGCTCTCGATATGCGACGCTGCCGCAAGCGGCGCCGCCTAGCAGAGGAAGGCCAACGCGTTCCGGCCCTACTGCCCGCACGAGCCGACGCCAATTTTTCCCGCCCGCGGCACGGCCTTTGCGCAGAAGGCCGGTCCTGCGACTGCTGCCGTGATATGCGCGGTGCCGGCCGCCGGCCGCAGGCGCGAGCGCAAGTGCGGGTGCGGCAGCTTGGCAGCGCACGAGTATGAGGCTGTCTGCATATGTGCCGGCCCGTCCAACCTTTGGAACTTGCATTCGGGCCTGTTAGGCCGCCGCGGCACAGCCGCGTATTATGCCGTGCTGCCGCCGCCCTTGTTTGAGGCCGCCGCACCCTGGTACAGGTAGTGGCCGGAATGGCCCCCGATCACGTTGACGTCTCCGTTTGAGACCGTCTCCTTGAGGAACCTGTTTGCGGCAGATATCTTTACGCCCAGCTGCCTTGCAAGCTCCTGGGCCGTTATCACCTTGGCGCCCCTTACTATCTTCAGGGCCTGTTCGCCGTTGACCTTGACTATTATCTCCGCCCTCTTTGGGCCAGATTCCCCGGCTCCCTTGTCCTTCTTTCCCTTTTTGGAGTCCTTGGATCCGGATGACTTGTCCTTGTTGGCCGCTGTGGGCTTTTTTGCTCCTCCCATGATGCAGAGCCGGCGGCGCTCTCTTTATAAACCAACAAGACGGCGCGGCCCGACGCCGGAACCTGCGCGCACGACTGCGTGCGCGCAGGGGCCGCTCGCCCCGCATACATCATTAAATACGGCACGCGCATACGGCCGTGCATGGGCGTTGTGTCAAAGGGTGCCAAGTGCAACGTGGACGGCTGCGACAGCAACGGGGCCCGTTCGCTTAACACCGTAAGGGTGGAGGGGGCGGGGCTTCGCGTAAGCGGCGTTGGAAAAAAGTCCGTCCTCTGCAAGGAACACTACAAGGAGTGGAAAAAAGAGTCAAAGGATGACCGCGATCTGGAACGCGCCAGGTTCGACCGGTTCTGACCGCGCACGTGCGTGCCCCCCGATGGTGGTAGTCTGCGGCATGGTGCGCGGCGCCAAGTGCCTGCTAGTGCTGGCCGCCGCCGCCAGATCCCAGATAGTCTGACTTTAGCCTCTCATACATGCCGCCGAGTCTGTCGTACAGCCGCCTTGGCCTCCTCGGCTCCTCGTTTGACATCACGTACAGCGCGAGTATGGGAAACGCGATTGTGGCGTCCGCGTATACGGTCGTCATCCCGCTGTGGGCGTCCTGTATCTTGCCCCAGCTCTTTCCCTCCTGCAGGGTGGCCCCCGACAGCCCGCCCGTGTCCGGACGCGCGTCGGTAACCTGTATGATGTAGTCCTGCCCCCCGTCGTTCCTCCTCAGTATCTGGTCAAGCAGGGGCCCCGTCTGCTGCGCCGTATTCTTTGGGACCCCTCCCCCCAGCTCCACTATTCCGGACTTTGCCGAGTCGTACACTATTGCGGCCTGCTCCAGTATCTCCCTTGCAAAGTCCAGCCTGTACTCCTTTCCACCCAGCCTGTGCGCGGCCAGGTTGAGGGCAAGCGACGAGTCCTTCAGGGTCGATATGTACAGGGGCACCCCGTGCTTGTACGCCGTCGTAACAAAGCTCTTCTCCGGATGCTTGGCATGCTCCAGGCTTGCCTTTCCCATAGCATTGCAGAACTCGGCCGTCGTGAACGACGCGCCGGAAAAGCCGTCACCCCCGAACATCTTTTGGATTATCTGGTCCTGCGCCTCCAGCGTCTCGTAAAATTTTATGTAAACGTCGCGTATCCTCACGATCTCGTTCTCGTAGAGCCTTGCGTCGTCGACCTCGGAGCTGCCCTGCTTTACCGGCAGCCCCCACGCGAAGTGATCCTCGTGGTATACGTTGGCGCCCGTTGATATTATCCAGTCCACAAACCCGCGCTCGATGAGGGTGCTTATGATGCCGCCAAGCCCGACCGGCGTCAGCGCGCCTGATACGGTCAGGCATATGACGGCGTCCTCCCGCACCATCCTCCTGTACAGGTTTGCGGCCTCGCCGAGCCTTCTTGCATTGTACCCGGATCCCGCGAACAGGTCCACCAGGTCCGATATGGTCATGTCCGGCCTTATCGACGCGTGCTTCACGTCCCTGCCGCAAAACTCGTGGGGATCGCCATGCATGCAATGCGCGTGCCCCGTGCGTAATTATCCCTTACTGATCAGTGCGCGCCGGGGGCCTGCCGAATCCGTGCCCGGGACTGCGGAACGCGGTGCGCCCGTGGGCGGGCCCGGAGCCGGCCCGGGCGCGCACGCCGGCCGCGCGCGGCCAAGTCCATATAGCGCGGCGACCATGCCGCAGCATGAGAATCGTAGAAGTGCGCGACCCGCGCAAAGTAGAACGCGCGCCCGACGGCGTCGTTACTGTGTTGGACTCTGGCCGGATGGCCCAAGACGAGTTTGTCATCAGGAAAGTCGAGCTGCGCCTCTATGTCGACGGGGGCGTCTTAGGCGACCCGCGCGGGCCCTACTCGCTTGTCACGTCGTTTGTGGAGACGGACAAGGGCTCGGTCGAGATTACGTACGACGAGGGGTTCCTAGGGGAGAGGCCGCTTGAGCCTGCCGGACGCCTGCTGTCTGAGCACCTCGGACTGTCCGCACTGGTGCTGCGCTCTGTGATCTCCCTTAGGGCGCACATTGCGGGGCGTGACGCTCCTGATGACGGTGCGGGGGGGAAATAACGCCGCCTGCCGTATGGTGATGTATGCGTGTTTTTTTATTGCGGCGGTAATTATTGCGGCAGTGACGGCGACGACGACGACGACGACGACTGCAATTGTAATTATGACGCCGCCGCCTTCCAACCGGCATGTTGGACTTCCTACAACTGACCTGCATGACTCAAAAGGTGCACGTGCGCACACTGCCGTTGCCCGGTCAGTGTTGTGGCTGGGTCCGGACGAGCGGCCTACTCTTCCCATGCTCGTTGCCGCATGCGTATCTGCCAGTCCACGCTTCCCCCCCCTCCTCCTGAAACTGCACGCAGCCCGCAATCTTGTGCGTGCTAATGAAACACTTAATTCGACTCTGGCTTGAATCCGCCTTATGCGCATACTGCAGCTCCATTGCGACAGCATCGAGTACACTCCCACAAAAAAAGAGAACAAGATGGCCGAGGACATAGAGGACAAGTCGACCGTGCGCCTCGAGGATGTGGTGGTGGCATTTGCCGCGGTGGAGGCCGGCGACGACTCCTACGTGGTGGCCGAGGCCGTCCGGCAGATACGCGCCTCAATGGTAAACGTCGGGTGTGTCCGGCTGCTCCTGTATCCGTACGCCCATCTCAGCTCGGACCTTGCCAGGCCGTCGGCCGCACTTGGCCTGCTTGAAGAGATGGAGGAGCAGGCCCGGGCGGCAGACGGGGCGCTTGAGGTGTCCAGGGCCCCGTTCGGGTGGACAAAGTCGTACCACGTCAAGGTAAAGGGGCACCCGCTTGCAGAGTCCTCAAAGGTGATCCGGTCCGACTCGCTGAAGCCGTCGCACGCTTCTTCTTCCGCGCGTGAGCCGCCGGCAGGCGCGTCCGCCACCGCTCCGCGCGCCGGGTCCGGGAAGAAAGAGGAAGAGAAAGGAGGGGGCGGCGGCGCTACTACTGTTGCTGCTACTGACGACGACGACGACGACGAGGACAAGTCGCACGCGCTCGAGCGCGAATCAAGGCTAAAGTCTCACTGGCGCATACTCACCCCCGACGGAAACCTGGTGGAGATAGACGAGTTTGACTTTGCAGGGCACAAAAAGCTCGAGACCCTTGCAAAGTACGAGTCAGAAAAGCAGCGGCACGTCGACGAGCCGCCGCCGCATGTGGCCCTGATGAAGAGGCTGGCCATCGCCGACTACGAGCACGCGTCGGATCATGGAAACATGCGGTTCTTCCCCAACGGCCGGCTCATAAAGTCCCTCATCGAGTCCCACGTGACAAACCGCGTAAAGGAGTACGGCGGCTACGAGGTGGAGACGCCGATAATGTACGACTCGGAGCATCCCAGCATGGTGAGCTACTTTAACAGGTTTCCCGCAAGGCAGTATACGATAGACTCTGAGGGCAAGCGGCTCTTCCTGAGGTTCGCCGCGTGCTTTGGGCAGTTTCTGATGGCCAACCAGTTCCAGATGTCGCACCACAACCTTCCGTACCGGCTGTACGAGATGACGCGCTACAGCTTCCGCCGGGAGCAGACGGGAGAGCTGGTGGGGCTGCGCCGGCTGCGGGCCTTTACAATGCCCGACTGCCACGCGTTCTGCAGGGACATGGACCAGGCAGTAGACGAGATTGCCGTGCGCTTTAAGCTGTCGCAGCGCGTGCTGTCGGAGATGGGCATCGCAGGCGACGACTATGAGATGGCAATAAGGTTTACAGAGGACTTTTACAACGATCACCGCGGCGTCATAAACCGGCTGGCCGCGGCGCACGGCAAGCCCATGCTGGTAGAGATGTGGAAGGAGCGGTTCTTCTACTTTGTGCTAAAGTGGGAGTTCAACTACGTTGACCATATGGGCAAGGCGTCGGCCCTCTCCACGGACCAGATCGACGTGGAGAACGGGGGCAGGTACGGCATCACGTTTGTCGACGAGGACAACGAGAGGCTCCACCCGATAATACTGCACAACTCGCCCAGCGGGGCGATAGAGCGGATAATATACACGCTGCTTGAAAAGGCGGCCGCCGACTCCCGGGAGGGCAGGCGCCCCATGCTCCCGCTGTGGCTCTCGCCCACGCAGGTGCGCATCATACCCGTCAAGGAGGAGTTTTTGGGCTTTGCCGAGTCGTTTGCAGCGGGGCTCACGGCGGAAGGCATAAGGGCCGACATCGACGACCGCAACCAGAGCATAGGAAAGCGGATCAGGGAGGCGGAAAAGGAGTGGGCCCCGTACATTTTGGTGGTGGGCAAGCAGGAGTCCGAGTCGGGCAGGCTGAGCGTCAGGAGCCGGGAGGATGGACGCGTCAAGGAGATGACGTCCGACGACCTATTGGAGGAGATAAAGATAAAGACCGAGGGCATGCCGACTGCAGGCCTCAACATGCCCACGCACATCTCGCAAAGACCGCAGCTGATGGTATGATGAGCTACGCAGACCTGTACCTGGGGGGAAGCGGCCCGCTGATATCGGGACCCGCGCCGTCCGCAGGATCCGGCGGTGGCGGCGGCGACAATGGTGATGGCAGCAGCAACAACGCAGGTCCCGCGTGCTCCGTATTTGGGGTGCCCTTTGACGCGACCCACTCGTACAGGCCCGGCTGCAGGTTCGGCCCCGGCGCCATACGCTCGGCGTTCCACAACATAGAGGTGTTTCATCCGGAGATGGGAGTCGACCTGGAGGCCGTGACGATCCGGGATCTGGGGGACATGCCGCACACGGCCTCCCCCGAGCGCATGATCGACTCGGCGCGGCGCGTGACGGAGGACCTCCTTAACCGGGGGCAGGGGCCCGTCTTCATGCTGGGCGGGGAGCACCTTGCCACGTACGGGACGTACACCGCGTTTCCAAAAAACGTCGGATACGCGGTGTTTGACGCGCACTACGACCTGCGCGACGAGTACGGCGACGTGAGGCTCAACCACGCCACGTACCTGCGCCGCATCGCAGAGGAGCGCGGGACGGACTGCATGCTCCACATAGGCGCGAGGGCCTTTGCAGCAGAGGAGCTTGCATACCTGAGGGACAGCGGCATCAGGACCATATCCGACTCGGACGTGCGGGACGGCGGGGCGCCTGGCACGCTACGCGACTTTGCGTCCTCGTTTGACTCTGTGTATGTAAGCTTTGATCTCGACGTGCTTGACCCGGCGTTTGCGCCCGGGGTGGGGAACCCGGAGGCCGAGGGCATAACGCCGCGGGAGCTGTTCGGAATGGCAAGGGCCCTGGCATCCGACGGCATACGCGTGGCGGGGGGTGACATCGTGGAGCTGAACCCGTCGTATGACACGGGCGCGACCGCCGCGCTGGCCGCCAAGATACTCTCCACGCTTGTCGCCGCCTCGCAGTCGTTCGGACGTACGCAGGCCGGTGCCTGAGCCGCGCGGGGGCGCGTAAAACAGGACTTTATAGTGATCCCGCATATACGCAGTTGATGCTAAACAACCTCCGCGGGTCGCTCGGGCCCGCCCTTGAGAAGATGGGCCGCGGGTTTGCCGCGACCGGGCTGTCGCCTAACTTTTGGACAGGGCTGGGCCTTGCGCTCGCCATGGCCGCCGCCGTATCGTACGGGCTCGGGCCGCACCTGGGGCTGCACGAGGAGACGCACCTCGGGGTGGTGCGCCAGATGTCGGGGTACGGGCTGCTTGCAGGCGGGGTCCTGCTGCTCGGATCGGGGTTCTTTGACATGGTGGACGGGCAGGTCGCGCGCGTCACCGGCAAGGCCTCGCAGAGGGGCTCGTACCTCGACTCCGTATCCGACAAGATTGCCGAGTCCGCGATATTTGTCGGGATCGCCGTGGGGGGGTACGCGGAGCCGTGGCTCGTCGTGCTTGCCGCCGCGCTCTCGCTGCTGGTAAGCTATGCAAGGGCAAAGTCAGACGCGCTCGGGATACGCATGCAGGGGGTCGGAATCGGGGAGAGGGCCGAGCGCCTGCTTGTCATCGCAGTAGTCGGTATGGCGGGGTTCATGGAACTCGCCCTGGTTGTGGTGGCCGTAATATCTGCAGTCACGCTGGTCCAGCGCATGGCATCGACATCCAGACAGCTGCCGCCCTGATGCCGCCCCTGAGTCGGCCCCCCGTCCGGCACCGGTCTTGCGCGCGAGGCCGAACGACGCACACGCTGCCAGATGTACCTGTGATTTACGCGAAGGCTCCGTACCAACACATGCAGACGCGGTGCCCGCGCCGTCTAGCGCAGCTTGCCGCGCTTGCGCCTGTTGTCTGCAGACCTTATCTTTAGTATCTTGAAGTGTATCGCACACGATATGCAGTACCACTTTAGCACGGTGGGGGACGCGATGTACGCGCCCTGCGCCCGCAGCTCCTTTGCCAGCGTGTGCTCTACCAGATTGAGCCGGGACGTGACCTTTTTTGCCTTGTCCTTTGGGACGGTCTGGCCGCAGTTGGTGCACTGGACCACTCCAGAGTAGCCCTTACCACCTTTTGTGCGCCCGCGGCTTGCACGCTTCAATGGCATGCAGTGCGGACGCCGTGCCTACTTATAATCCTGCGCATGGCAATCTGGTCCAAGTCGGCCAAATCACCGTGACGGCGGCCTGCCGCGCCCGCGCCACGGAGGCGCAGACACGCCCGCCAAGAAGACCGAGTCCACGGTCATAGAACGCCTGGGGCCGCCATAGGTACGCGGTTCACACAGATTTTCCGGCGCAGGGGCCTCAGGGGTTCGCCAGTCCCCTATGGCCATCTTTTAATTTGAGTATGTCCATAATAATATATGGAGCACACGGTCGGACTGTGTCACTTCTGCCTGCGCTCAAACGTAAAGCTGACCGTGTCGCGCGGGCGCATACTGTGCGCGGACTGCCTGGCAAAGGCCGATGCAAAAAACTAAATCGGCACCGGGAGTCGAAAACCTGTGGCAAAGAGGAGCCTTGCCGTGTACGGGCACTGCACCATCGACAGCATTACGGTGGGAGGCCGGACGCACGAGCAGATTGGGGGCTCGGCGTGCTACTGCGCGCTTTTGGCGCGCCAGTTCGGGTTTGAGGCCCGCATGGTCACCCGGTTCGGCCCCGACTTTCCAAGGCAGTATCTTGACGACAACGGCATATCGTACAGCGGCGCCTCCGTATCTGACTCCGGAACCACCAGGTTCTCGATTGCGGTGGAGGGCGCCGAGCGTACGCTGCGCCTGGCGCACACGTGCGACGACATACCGTACGAGGGTGCGGAGGGCGCGGACTGCACCATTGCAAGCCCCCTGTGCGGGGAGATCTCCGATGCCGTCTTCTCGGAGATAAAAAGGGGCTCGAGGTTCCTGCTTGTGGATCCGCAGGGGTTTCTGAGGGTGCGGGAGGGCCCCGGCGGCAACGTGGCGCTCCGGGACGCCGACTTGGACCTTGCGGGCGCGGGGGCCATAAAGGTGAACGCCGACGAGGCGCGCCACCTGACCGGCGGATCCGGGCAGGACGCCATGGTCGCGCTACAGAAAAAGGGCGTAGAGAACGTGCTGTATACGGACAAGGCGGACATCTCACTTCTCAACGGTGACAAGGTATACTCCATACGGCTGCCAAACAAGAGCATCCATGACACGACCGGGGTGGGGGACATATTCTGCGCGGCGTTCTGCTGCACCATGGTAAGGGAGCGCGACTTTTTGTGGGCCCTGTGCTTTGCGGGCGGCGCCGCGCAGGCGGCGCTGGACTCCAAAAAGGTCGGGGTGCAGAAGGTGCCGCGCAAGGGCGCCGTGCAGACGAACGCCTCCTACTTTTACAACATGGTAAAGTTCAGGACCATCTGAGTGCCGCCGCAGCGCGTGCGCATGTGCGCGTGTACACGAACGTACCGCCGCCGCCAGGTTGCCGCGCACGGCCGGACCGACCGGATGCCGGGCGGCGCGCGCCCTGCCACTCTTTTTATTGCACGCGCCCCCTGTCACGTCATGCACGTCTGCATCTGCAGGCCCGCCGTGTCGGCCTCTGCTGCGCGCTCGATACAGAGGATACTTGAGCGCGCCGGAATATCCTCGGTGTCCACCGCGTCCCCCAGGTCCGCCGGGGACGCGGACTGCATCATCGTGCTCGGGGGCGACAAGGGCGTGCGCACGTACTTTCACCGCGCGCAGGACGCGTCGGTTCCGGTTTTGGGGGTAAGCGAGGGCGAGAGCAGCGGCTTCCTTGCACAGATAGACCTCAGGGAGCTGCCGGCGCACGTGGACGTGCTAAAGCGGCAGAACTACACCATAGAGGAGTTTCCGCGGCTCGGGGTCCGGATCGACGGCAAAAACGCATACCCCGTGCTCAACGACGCGGCGGTGTTCCCCTCAAAGAGCGCCATGCTCATGGAGCACACGCTGCGGGTCAACGGCGACGAGGTCTGGCACGACAGCAGCGACGGCGTCATCGTCTCCACCCCGATAGGATCCTCGGCGTACTCCATGTCGGCAGGCGGGCCCGTTCTGTTCCAGGACGCGGACGTCTTTGAGATAATGTCGGTCAACTCGCTTGACGTGACGCGGAGGCCGGTCATAGCGTCAAACGACAGCGTGATAGAGGTGGAGGACATCTCCTCCAAGCTCCACTGCGAGGTGGTGCTCGACGGGCTTGACCGCCTCAGGGTGGACAAGTCTATGGAGTGCACGCAGTTCCACCCGCCGGCGAGGATAGTGCGGCTCAGAAAGTCGCCCACCGCCATTGCGGCCCTTGCAAAAAAGGTGCACCTGGCCGAGGACCTCCTCCGCATGCCCCCGAGCTCCAAGCTCATACTCAAGACCCTCGAGTACGAGGGCGAGCTCACGCACAGGGAGCTTGAGAGGAAGACGCTTCTTCCGGGACGGACCGTCCGGCTGGCCCTCCGCAACCTGGTGGGGAAGGGGTACGTCAAGAAAAAGATCTCGGCCCGTGACGCCCGCCAGAAGATATACGAGATGTCGCACGGGATCAAGTGAGGGCAGGCACCGGCGTAATCAGGCGGCCCCGCCGCCTGCCGCAGAGGAGCCTGCGCGCCCGTCCGCACTCTCAGCAGCCGCCCTGACAAAGGCCGCAAACGACTCCTCCGGAAAGCCGGGCCTGCTGTTGAACTCGGGGTGGAACTGCACCCCCATGTAGAACCTGTGGGACGGAATCTCCAGAATCTCCATCCTCCTGCCCGAGTCGCTCTCTGCTGAGAATATGGCGCCCTTTTCCCTCAAAGCCGGTATGAACTCGGCGTTTATCTCGTACCTGTGGCGGTGCCGCTTTGATATCTGCGCCGCTCCGCCGTACACCTTCCGGGCCATGGTGCCCTCCGATATTGATATTGCGTTGGACCCGAGCCTCAGCGAGCCGCCCATCTCCGAGACGTTTTTCTGCTCCGGCAGCAGGTCCACCACCGGGTGCGGCGTGTCCGGGTCGATCTCAGTGGAGTTGGCCCCCTCCAGTCCAAGGACGCTCCTGCCAAACGCGATTGCCGCAAGCTGGAACCCAAAGCATATTCCAAGGTACGGTATGTCGTTTTGCCGCGCGTACGTGGCCGTGTCTATTATGCCCTCCGAGCCTCGCGTGCCAAAGCCGCCGGGCACCAGTATGCCGTCGTACTTTGAGAGCGCGCTGCAGTCGGTGATCGACTCCGAGTCGATCCAGTCTATGTTTACCGGCCTTGATATGGACGCGCCGGCGTGCTTTAGCGCGTGGTTGACGCTGACATAGCTGTCCGCCAGCGTGACGTACTTGCCCACCATTGCGATGCTTATGGGATCCTTTCCCGGATGCGTCATGCTCTTGACTGTGGCGTTCCACCTGTCCCAGTTCGAGTAGGTGTTGAGCATTCCGAATATGCCGAACTTTGTGTATATCGAGTCCATTATGCCCTGCTCGTGCAGCATCTGCGGCACCTGGAGTATGGACCCGGCGTCGTGGCACGACAGCACGTCCTGTGGCGTTACGTTTGTAAACATTGCAATCTTCTGCTTTATCTTATCGCCAAGCGGGCTGGCGCACCTCGCGGCTATAAAGTCCGGCTGGATTCCTATGCGGCGGAGCTCCTGGACGCTGTGCTGCGTGGGCTTTGTCTTCTGCTCGCCTACGACGTCAAGCTCGGGCGCGAGCGTCACGTGCACGAACAGCACGTTGTGCGGGCCCTCCTCTATGCGCATCTGCCTGAGGGCCTCCAGAAACGGGAGCGACTCGATGTCGCCGACGGTGCCGCCGCACTCCACTATGAGGAACCTGGGCTTGGAGTCGCCGCCGTTGCCGTTGCCGTTGCCCCTGTCACTGTCACCAAAGCCGTTGTTCTTATCCTCGCCGTAGGCAATCGCCCGTATGCGCCTCTTTATCTCGTCTGTTATGTGCGGTATTATCTGCACGCAGGCGCCAAGGTACTCGCCCCGGCGCTCCGCGTCAATGACTGACGCGTACACCTGGGCCGTCGTGATGTTGTGACTCTTTGGTATGTTCTGGTTCAGAAACCTCTCATAGTTTCCAATGTCCATGTCGCACTCGCCGCCGTCCTCCGTTACGAACACCTCGCCGTGCGCCACGGGGTTCATAGTGCCCGCGTCATAGTTCAGGTAGGGGTCTATCTTTACGCACGAGACCCTTTGATCCGCAAGCTGCAGAAGCTTTGCAATCGACGAGGTGGTGACGCCCTTGCCAAGCCCCGACATTACGCCGCCCGTCACAAAGATGAACTTGGCAGCCGACTGCATGTTGATAGAACCCTGACGCTGTTTTTGTATGTTTGGCGCGTCGAGGCGCCGTCGTTGCCGTGTTCTTCCAAAAGCCACGACCCTACGTCGAGACTAACATGGGCACGCATAGCCAACGAGTCACACGGTCGAATGTTTTACGATCGAAACCCTCCCTCCCTCACGGTTATGAATCTGATCTCAAGGCCGTTAAGGGGAGCACCGAGCGGCTAAAGGAAGTCCGAATAGCGGCACAGCGGCACAGTTGTCCTGACGTGGAAAAGGCGGTGGAAACCAACCCTGAGAATGCTGAAAAGGAGCTGGACGATCTTCATGCGCTACACTGACTGCCCGTCGCGCATCTTGGCCCATTTTGCTATTGACTCCTCATACTCCCTTATTGACTTTCGCGCCGATTTGGCCAAGTTGCTGTGGCCGTTGGTGATGGCGCGCTTCAACAGGCGCTCCTCTTCAGCTTTGAACTGTTCGAACTTTTCTATGGTACCGTCGTAGTCGTATCCCATGGTATCGGGCACGCTAGGTTCCTCTGCATTATCGGGTGATCGTGCATTATGCCATCCTGCGCGTCCATTTTTGCAGGATTCTGGATGAATAATCGATTGGCGGGGCGCGATTACGAGTGACTTTGATGAAATCAAGCTCCAAAATGCGCGTTTCAC
>JAJEHG010000009.1 GCA_022823825.1 Nitrosopumilaceae archaeon
GTCCCTTGACATTGACAACGGCGAGACCCCGCTGCAGGCGTTCCACAACAAACAAGTGCCAGATGCGATCAGGCAGAACGACCCCAAATGGATGGAGAGGGACATCAATGACTAGGCGAAATCATTTCCATACAATACAACACCCCGGCTGCGATCAAAAGCATAAATATTATCATACAATCACAGATGCGTGTCAGAGCTCGAGCTGGTCCGTCCGGGATACGTATGCGCGCCGTACATGCACACACACGAGTCCATAGAGTTAAAGGAGTCGTGGAAGGATTCTAAAAACATAGAGAGCATGTTTTTTGTCACGGGCACGTTCTCCGCAGACAGCAAGCCGTACTTTACCGACACTGCAAACCATTACCTGCTTGCAAAATTCAAGAGCGATCAGGAGATAGCAAGGGATATCGAGAGCGTGCACAGCGAGCCGAAGAGGACGTTCGTATTTGACATAAGAGACGATCTCTTCGAGCGCGAAGTCGAGGGCGAGACCAACTTTGTCTCCATATACTACTGGGAGTACAACGACGATGCCAGCGAGATAGCGTCGCTGCTGCTGCGCCGGGAGAAGATTGCAAGGGCGGGCATCGGGAGCATGAAGACGTTCAGCCCGCAGCCGCCGAGGTTTGACTTCCCATACTCAAACAACATAGTGGTTATAGAGGTTGCAAGCGAGAAGAGCTATCAGAGCGTCAACAAGTACTGCGACCAGACTAGGCGCGAGATCAACAGGCGCGGATTCAGCATAACCAACATGATGAGCCTGTCCATACTCGACCGCCTAAAGTAGGAATCAAGAACGCCATGGAATCGTGCACAATTGCAAACAAGGGTTAAAATATTCGGGACGGTCGGTTTTTTGCATGAGCAAGCCGTCAGATCTCGGATCACTCAAGATTGGCTCGTACATACTTTTGCCGCACTCCGACCAGCCGAGCGGGGAACCCTGCCGCATAGTGGAGTACGACACCTCAAAGCCCGGAAAGCACGGGGCGGCAAAGGCCAGAATCGTAGGCGAGGGGATATTCGACGGCCAGAAGAGGCCGCACGTGGGCCCCGTCAGCATGCAGATCCACGTGCCTATGATAAACAAAAAACTGGGACAGATCATATCCATCACGGGCGACACCGTGCAGGTCATGGACAACGAGACGTTTGAGACCCTAGACGTCACGATGATCGACGACGAGATAGCGGGCAAGCTGGAGAACGGGCAGAACGTGGAATACTGGGTCGTGATGGACAAGACCAAGATCATGCGCATAAAGTCGTCATAACCTGACGCAACGCGCGCACGCCGCGTACGGAACATCACAAGAATGATTTTATTTGGAGGCGCCGCACGGGCCCCATGGCAGACGGTAGGTTTGCAACGTCGATCAGCTGCATGGACGGCCGGATACAAATGGTTCTAAACGACTGGATAAGGGAGAACTACAGGGTGGACTATGTTGATACCATAACCGCGCCCGGGGTGGACGGCAGGGTGGCCCGCAACGACGACCTTGGAAAGATAATACAGATGGCGCGCATCTCAGTTGAAAAGCACGGATCGAGGCTCATAGTCGTGTCGGGGCACCACGACTGCGCCGGAAACCCAGTCTCAGCAGATGAGCACAAGGTCCACATCAGGTCGGCGGTAGACGCCATAGGAGCGTGGGAAAAGGAGCACGGCCTGGCGGGCGCAGGCGGCGATGGCGGCGGCAATGACGACGACGCAGGCGGCCGCATAGAGGTGGCCGGCGTCTGGGTAGGCGAGGCATGGGCGGCCCAGAGGATCGCATGATGGACAGCTTGGACAAAAAGATAATCGGAGGAATCGCAATCACCGCCGCAATAGCGGCCTCGCTTTACGCGTTTATGTCGATCTCAGAGGGCAGCCAGGGCAGGTCCCTGGACAAAGAGGCCATAGAGAGGTGCAGGGGCCTGGTTAGAGAGGGCGCAGACATACTCGTCCAGGTAGCCCGCGACGGGCTTGATGCGGCCGATCCAGGGGATGCTGGACGCCTGGCAGAATTTGAGGCGCGGATAGCCGCAATAGAGGAGGAGATGTCAAGGTATGACTGCCACGCGACACAGAAGGAGTGGGCATACGG
The DNA here is from genome assembly GCA_022823825.1 of Nitrosopumilaceae archaeon. Taxonomy (GTDB): domain Archaea; phylum Thermoproteota; class Nitrososphaeria; order Nitrososphaerales; family Nitrosopumilaceae; genus Nitrosopumilus. Next base: position 2,103 of record JAJEHG010000009.1, read on the forward strand.
CTCGTTCAGGCAGGAGATGTCCGAGTACGAGTCGTACATATCGGACCTCGTGCGCCAGAACAACGCGGAACAGTGACGCGAACACCGCAAAACGGGCTAGTGCCGAGAGCTACCTGCAGATGTCCGTCCCACAGGCACGTGCAATATCCGTGTATGATGCAGGCTCCAATGCATGCGGTCGGAGCGCAAGCCTTCAGATGTCCGCAGATCGTCCCTCTTCTCCCCCCCCCCCAAGCAGAGGCTTACTTTGTCAGCTCGAATTCTGCCGTGACGGTGGCCCCGATCTTCCACGTGTCCGAGTACCTCCACGAGTCGGCGCTGTACAGGTTGCCATAAAACGCCCTTCGCTGCTCGATCGGTTCTGTTATGCTCTCAACATTTTGGACGCCCCCGATCCCGAATCCGGTCATTCTAGCAATCTCCCCGGCCTTTGCCTTTGCGTTGTTGAATGCCTCCAAGTTGAGCTCGCCCTCAATCTCGGCCAGCTGCTTGTCGGATATGGTGAGGTAGACATCTTCGACAAATACGTCGTACGGGTCTACTGCCGATATTATCCCGGCAATATTTTCCGGGTTCGTGTTTACCAAGATATGGGAATAATAGGTGTAGAGCAGACCCTGATTCGCCGGCCCGTGGTACAGCGGGTCGATGTTGACGCTTGCCGGTTGTATTTTTTCAAGGGGGATTTCCATCTCCTCAACTAGGATCTGCAGCAGCCTCTGGTGCTTCTCCTCATATGCCTCCACCGCCTCGCCGATCGGGGCGGGCCTCGCCGATATGGCGACGTTCAGCGTTATCTGGCCGTACTCATCCTCTGCTCCTTCGCCGCCTCCCGGTTCGTCCCCGGCAGACCCGGCGTCGGCGTCTGCTGCGCCCAAGAATCCAGAGGCAGAGGCAAACGAACTTTGGAACCGGGGGCCCGCATAGACGCTCTCAAAGGTATAGCCCTCGCCAGTCAGCTGGTTTACCACCTTGGAGAACTGCTCGATATCAGTCTCGATCGACACCGTGGAGCGAATGGTGAACGTCTCGATGCTAGAGTATGATTCCGGTCCTATGTAGTACGGGTGAAACCTGAATGATCCTTGCTCGATCTCAGTAGAGTCGTCCCCTTCCCCCACTGCGTCCCTTATCGCGCCGACGAGGCTCTCGGTTTCCTGCGCCTGTTGCGCCAATGCTCCCGTAAGGTTCATCGGCTGCGATCTCATGGTGATTCCTATCGTCGCCTGATCGGGCTCCAGCACCGTCATGGCGTTGCCGGTGACCCGGATAGTAGGATTGTTTTCGGACAGGGAGTTCGTCTCCTGGCTTGACGCCTCGGGAAATACCGATTCGCCCACATCCAGGACGTCTCCCGAGTCGCCGGCAAGCGCAAAAAAGACGCCTCCCACTGCCAGTGCCGCCGCAACCGGCACGGCCAAGAATATTGCGCGGTCCCGTCGATTCACGCCCATGTCGAGGCGTCACACTATTTAGCAATTTTTCCATGTCCGGGGTTGGTGCGTAAATCACCAAAACCCGACTCTTTTGACCACTGCTCAACGCGTATGGATACGCGTATGCAGGCCTTTTCGACCACCGGTCGCCGCGGAATTGGCCGCCTCATGCGACGGGCGCCTGGCCATAGGGCGGCATCCGTATGCCGAACTCGTTTGCGCACCTGAGCAGCCCAGCACCCTGACGTTCCGCGCGATGGCCCTGCCCATGCCGAACCGCCGGCAGTTGTCCTCGTGTGTGAATCGGCAGCACGTCCGGTGCCCCCTCGCCTCCCCGGTCCCGATGCCCGCCGCCGGCCTTGTGACGCTAGATACGAAAGGAACGACGCGTAAAAGCTCGCATATGGTTCAAAAAAAAGCGCTAGTAAAAGTTACTATGCGCAACCGTCGTTGGTGGCATGACTCGTGCATCCATCTGAATGCGTGTGAGTGTCTGTGCCAGAGTGACTGTGGCAACCGTCATCATGCTTGTGATCGCCGGTAGTGTCACAGTTCTCCGTGTGAGGATGACATCCGTCATCATGCTTGTGTGCATCAGTCATGACATGCCAAACGCACGCATCTATTTTAATGTCACGTCATAAGGGGCGCTGTCCAACTCTTGCAGGTTCCGCCCTGATTTTGTGGACATTTAGAGGGGCCTTGGGCGGCGGGCGGGCCCGTTTCTGCCGCAATTGTGGCATGCCCGGCGGCAGGTCCTCGGTTTTTGGCTGCGCGCGACGAGT
>JAJEHG010000012.1 GCA_022823825.1 Nitrosopumilaceae archaeon
GGCCCTGTACAACAGGTGGAGGGACGAGTCGATTGCGCGGGAGGCGGGGGGGGGGTGTGACGTCGTGACGGCATGAAGCCCATGATGCCGCCCGGCCTGGACTTGGCCGGCATGTGGGGGAGGAATTAGGAAACAGAGTTGCGATAGCAGAGCTTTTTTATCCAATGACGAATCTGTCAGAAAAATACTATTAAGTGCTACGATCGCCCTTACTCCCCAAACTTAAACACCCAGTTCAGATGCCCGTCTTCTGCTGCCAGCTAGTGTATACCTGACATCCCAATCCATCTCTTGCAGAGTTCGAATCGAAAGTAGCTCGATCCCAACCAGCAGGGTTAAATCTCACTTTCCCCTGAATCTGCATGTTGACGAGCACGGAATCAGGCGGCAAAGATCGAGTCAAAAACGACTCGCAAAAGAGTGGAATGGGCCCGAAGGGCTTCGATCCCATGGCTCACCGGTTATGAGCCGGTTACTCTACCAAGCTGAGTTACGGGCCCCCAAGCAGAGGCCCGCGCATGAGGTATAAAATGTTGTGAAAGGCTGACCATCAAATGACCATCGTCACGCGGATTCAGGCACGGTTCAGGAAAACGGGCAGAATAGGTCAAGCGTACGTACTGAAAGAGGATGAGGGGGGGGGACCGAGACCAGATCCCGGCGGCTCGGCCGGGGTGCGAACAGAACCAGTCATTAGATCTGGACAAAGCCTTTACTAGTAAAAATGGCACAGGCACCCCAATGGGCAGAGTGACTCTTCCCGTATTGCTGCTACTGCTGGTTGCCTCGGTTGCCAGCGCGGCTGCCGTTCCTGCGCTGGCAGACACTCCCCCACCCCTGGTCCAGTATAACTCCGGGATACCGATACACGAGATACAGTGCAGGGACTCGAGGATACTAATGGAGTCGCCAAATGGCGTGCCGGCATGCCTCTATGAGAAATCCGCCGAAGCGCTGCAGCAGCGTGGATGGGTTATGGTGCAGACAATGCAGGACAACCCATTAGTTGGAAAGCCATCAGGCAAACCGTCCAGCCTTTACAACCAGGCCAGATTCTATTCGGACACTTGGAATGAACAGCCAGAGAGGATGCCAGAGGAAGGCGGCTTCATGCAAAGCTCCCCGCAATCCCAAGGCCTCCAGAGTCAACCGTCAAGCATAGGCCTCACGGCGGGGGGCGCGCAGGACGTTGAGAACTTTAGGAAGAACATAGAAAACGACTTTCTCCCGCTCCATACCGACATCACGTACGAAGGCCTGTTCAGCGACTATTACTTTGATACCGGCGCAGAGCAGCAGTGCGAAAAACTGTTCTGCCCGTCGTACAGTTATGCAATCTCGCAGGATCCGCTCTCAGAAAAGGACGAATACTACCTGTCAGTCGGACTGAACTCTGGAATAAGGGAATCCGACTTTGAGAGGAAGAAGCTCAACCTGGTCGTGGTCCTGGACGTCTCGGGATCGATGCAGAGCGCGTTCGACAGGTACTATTATGACCAGCTTGGGAACCGGTTTGAGCGTCCGGACGCCCCAGAGGACGACTTTGCCAAGGCAAAGATCAACATTGCAACAGAATCCATTGCAGGGATGATTGACTATCTGGGGGACGATGACAGGCTCGGCATAGTGCTCTTTGAGAGCACAGCCCACGTCGCAAAGCCGCTGGAAAGCATGGGGGCGGCCGACCGCGATCGGCTGAAGAAGAACATTCTGGCCATCCATGCAGACGGGGGGACAAACATGGAAGCCGGAATCAGGGCGGGCACGTCGCTCTTTGAGGCGGTGCGGGACGCGGATCCCGACGAGTATGAGAGCAGGATAATATTCCTCACAGACGCGATGCCCAACACCGATCTGGTCAGCGAGTTCGGGCTGTTTGGCATGATTGAGAAGAACGCGCAAAAGGGCATCCACGCCACCGTGATAGGGATCGGCGTGGACTTTAACACGGAGCTGGTGGAGCACATCACCAAGGTCAGGGGGGCCAACTACTACTCCATACATTCGTCCTCGTCGTTCCTGGACAGGATGACTGACGAGTTTGAGTTCATGGTTACGCCGCTAGTCTTCGACCTTGTCCTGAGGATAGAGTCGGACGGGTACTCGATAGAGCAGGTATACGGATCCCCGGAGGCGGATCTGGCCACGGGGGAGATAATGAGGATAAACACGCTGTTCCCCTCCAAGGTCGAGGACGGGCAGACAAAGGGCGGGATAGTGCTGCTCAAGCTGGAAAGGGCGCCTGGCGACGCATCCATCACCCTGGACGCGAGTTACAGGGACAGGTCGGGCATGATGGGCGGAGACTCCGTCACGTTCGAGCTCGAGGATCGCGGCACCACGTTTTATGAGAACACAGGAATCCGAAAGGGGATCCTCCTTGCAAAGTATGCAGAACTCGCCAAGACGTGGGCCTTTGATGAGAGGGCGTCCTACGCGTACTACCAGGGATTCGAGTTTGAACGCTACCCGTTCTATGAGGACGGGGTGTCGCCGTTCCTGTCCGAGGGGATCCGCATGCCACACCATGTAGGCAGCACGCCGCTGGGACAGTGGGAGAGGCAGTCCATTCCGCTGAGCGTATCCGGCGGCTATCAGGCGATAATGGGGCAGTTCGGGGACCACTTTGAGAGGGAGATGGGATCAATCGGGGATCCGGAGCTGGAGCAGGAACTCGAGATACTGCGCAAGCTGGAAGGACGGCCGTCCGGATGATATACGGCCAAGCCCAAGCCAGCCAGTACAGTCCGAAAAAAGCAGCCCTTGCGTTAATCATTGGCAACGGACAGACATCTTGCAGGTGCGGCCTGCCCCTGCCAGCGAGAATCCGATAAATCATGCAGGGGCCCGACGCGCAGAGTATACGCGTCAGCAGTACTCTTCGTAGCACGCGTCAAGCAGCAGGTTCTGTGCAGACACGGACTTTGACGCCGTGTCCTCCAGTATGGATGCCTGCCCGCCGCCCGGGTGCGCCGCTGCCTCAGAGTTCTCTATGATCCGCCTCCAGAGCGCGGCGTGCCTGACGTCCGCCTCGGTGTGCAGCTCAAAGTATCTGGTGGCGCGCTCGCCGGTCATCCCGTAAAACGACGCCAGCCCGTCAAGCTTTGTCTGGCTTACCAGCGGAATCTCCTTTTCAAACGCGTACATCGCAGCCGCTCCCGCGTCAAACCCGGCTGCCCCCATCAGGTATCCCATATCGTGCACGGCCTGCCGCGTCTTTGGCAGCCCCGCATACCCGGCCAGTTCGGACTCGGGCACCCCGAGCTCGCCGGCAAACTCGAGCCACGGGCCTATGTGATCGGCCTCCTCCCTACGGTTCTCGGCCAGTTCGCGGCTGACGGACTCGGAGTCGGGGGCGGCCTCCATTATGGTGTCCATGAACGAGGGCACCGCCTTTACAAGCTGAAAGTACTCCTTTGAGTAGCCGGCAAGCGACTCTGCTGAGAGCTCGCCGGCAGACCACATCTCATAGAACGGGTGCTTGAGCAGGCTGCGCTCTGCGATTATCTCGTCTATACGCCTCAAAAGGCTCATGGTTCGACTCCATAAAACCACTAAAAAAATCTTTGTCGGCGGGATCGCGGGGTGTATTATATGAAAAGTCGGTCCGCTACTCATGGGCGTCCCTCTCCATCCATTTCGGGTCATTCTTCCTGATCGCCTCCGTCGCCCTCTTGTTCCTGAATGCCATCTGCGGCGTCTCGTAGTTATCGATGTCCAGCGAGAAGTGCAGCCTTGACTCGTTGTAATAGTCTATGTATTCCCTGAGGCTTCCATAGTGGTAGATCTCCTCCTCCAGGCTGCGGTGGAACCTCTCCAGCTTGCCGTTTGTCTGGGGGTGGTAGGGGCGGGTGTTTATCAGGGCAATGTCCCTCTCAAGCAGCTCCTCCTCAAATAGGGTGGGCCGCCACTTTCCCCCTCCCTTCTTGCGGCCGTTCTGTCCCACAAAGCACGAGCCGTTGTCGGTCAGTATGGACGCGGGCGCGCCGAACCTCCTGATTGCAAGCCTGAGGAGCATCACCGCGTTCTCCGACGTGGCGTGCTCGAAGAGCGCCGCGCCCGTAACGCACCGGGACGCGTCGTCCAGATATGTGATGAGATTCATGCCTGAAAAGCGGGGATCCTTGATGACGTGCCAGTCCGCGTGCCACATGGCGTTGGAATACGCGCGCTCGTACCGCACCCATTTGCGCCTCCTTGACCTTGCCGCCGAGGCCTCCACGGCGCCGCTCTTCTTCAACACTCTGTATACCGCGGCGTAACTAATATCGTGATTCCGCCTAAGGTTTCTTGCGGTGCGCACGACCCCGCTCGGATGCCTCTGGTGCATGTCGGCTATCAGGCGTATCTGGGCCTCCGTGACGTGGGCGCGCGGCCTGCCCATCGGCACCTGCAGGGTCCCCGTCTTCCGGAGCCTCGCCCACAGCCTCCGTACGTGCCTGGTAGAGATGGCGAGATCCCTTGCCACATCGGAGGCCGGTGCCCCGCTTCTGAGCTTCCTTGCCAAGTACCGTTTGGACTCCTCCGTCAGCCTCTTCGGCACGGTCTTTCGTGATCGGTACAATCTGAAATAGTCTGCGAATGTACGCCTGATCCTACGGTGACCTACTTTTCGTATAATAGACGGCGGGATCGCGGGGTGGGGGGGGTGGCGGGGGCGGGGGCGGGGGCGCACGCGCCGCAAATGCCGCAGTCTGCATTCAGAGAGGGGGCCGGGCCCATGCCACGCCCGTAAAGGATTTTATTCCCGGCCCCGGTACCACGCGCGTTGTTCCAGTGGTGTAGACCGGTCAAGCATACTGCCCTTTCAAGGCAGTGATCCCGGGTTCAAAATCACAAGATGAAAGTCCCGGCTGGAGCACCAAGATTTAATTAGTGACGTGGCCACTTTGAACGCAGGCCAACCTCAATGGAAAGAGAGAACGCAGAGATCAACCCGCTCGCGGAGTCGTACGGCCGCTACATAGAGAGGATCGACGGGGCCCTCAGCGACGAGCTGGCCCTGTATTCAGAGTCGGAGTTCATAGGGCCGCTCAAGTACTCGCTTGAGGGAGGCAAGAGGATAAGGCCCGTCATACTGGTGCTTGCGGCCGAGTGCGTCGGTAGCGTGGACGAGAACACGCTTGCGGCCTCGTGCGCAGTCGAGTTCCTGCACATGGAGTCGATAATACACGACGACATAATAGACAACGAGACCGTAAGGAGGCAGAAGGACCCGTTCCACATAAAGTACGGGTACAACACGAGCATACTGACGGGCGACTTTGTGCTCGGGCTCATACTTGCCATATGCTCCAGGCTGGACAACTCCCGCGTGACAAAGGACTTGGCCACCACCGCGATGAGGATGAGCGAGGGCGAGATGATAGAGGGGATGCTAGAGGCAAGCGAGGACGTCACGTTTGACGACTATCTCAAGGTAATAGAATACAAGACCGCGACCGCGTTCGAGGTGGCGGCCAGGACGGGCGCCATAATGGGCGGGGGCTCCGAGCAGCAGATAGAGGCCCTGACCGAATACGGGCTGAACATCGGCATTGCATACCAGATAAGGGACGACCTGCTCGACTGGAAGAACGAGGACAAGCTGTTCAACCTGCTGATAAAGCGCAGCTCGGATCCCAGGCACGTGTTTGACCGCATGGAGGAGCTGCTAAAGAAATACTCACAGAAGGCGGAGGCCGGGCTCAGAAAGATCCCGGACCACCCGGCAAAGGACGGCCTGGAGAACCTCATCAGGCTTACGTCGTTTAAGATGTGAGTGTGTCAGGCGGCGGACGCTGCTGCTAACGTTATGCTAACGTTATGCTACTGCCACTACGTTATGCTAACGTTATGCTACTGCCACTACTATCCCGGCCAGTCAATTACCGGCGTGGCAAACTCGATGAACTGCAGCAGCGGCTCCGGGTACACGCCAAATCCCACCAGGAACAGTATGGAGAATATCATCACGGCCACCACGGGCTTTGGCTCCGGCACGCGGCGCTTGGTCTCGCCCTCAAAGTACATCTTGCGCGTTATCCAGCCGTAGTACGCGAGCGAGAGCGCGCTGTTGAGCACGCCGGCTATGGCAAGCCACGGGGCCCACCACAGGGCCGAGGACGCGTCGAGCGCGCCGCCAAACAGCATGAGCTTGCTCCAGAACCCGGACAGCGGTGGGACGCCGGCAAGCGCGAACAGCGATATCACGAGCCCCAGCGACGTTATCGGCATGCGGCGCCCGAGCCCGGCAAGCTTGTCTATATGCGTGACCGCAAGCGCCACCACGATTCCGGCCACGGCTATGAACGCGGCGCCCTTCATCACGGCATGGTTGAATATCTGGTACAGGGATCCCTGCAGCCCCAGCGAGCTGTGCGGCGCCACGGCAAGCCCGATCAGGATGTATCCGGCGTGCGCTATGCTGGAATAGGCGAGCATCCTTGAGAGGTTCTTTTGCATGATGGCGGCCACGTTGCCGACTGTCATGGTCATTACGGCGATGACGCCGAGGGCCAGCGTCCAGTCGGTATTCAGGGCGACGGCGCCCATTATCACGATGCGCAGTGCTGCTGCAAACCCGGCCTTTTTGGTCGCGGCCGCCAGCAGCGTGGTTACGGGCGCGGGCGCCCCCTCGTACGTGTCCGGAAGCCACTGGTGGAACGGCACGAGCCCCATCTTGAAGCCGAACCCGGCAATCAGCATGCCGACTGAAAGCAGCGCAAGCGGCATCATAGAGGCGTCGAGGGACGCGTATCCCTCTATCACGTCGCCTATGTTGGTAGAGCCCGTAAGCCCGTACGACAGGGATATCCCGTATATGATTATCGCCGACGAGAGGGCCCCGAACAAAAAGTACTTTATGGCGGCCTCGTTTGAGGCGGGGTTTCTCTTCATGAACCCGACCAGTATGTACGTCGGTATGCTCATCAGCTCCCAGGCAACGAACAGCATCACCAAGTCGGTAGAGTACGCTACAAGCACCATTCCTATCGTCGCAAGCAGGATGAGCGAATAGTACACGGCGGGCGACGCGTTCTCGTGCTTTCGCATGTACGTAAACGATCCCACCACGGTGAATATGGCCACTATGAGCATCGCCACTGCAAAGAAGCCGCCGAACGCGTCGTCTGAGAGCACCTCTTCTGAGAAGAGCGCCGAGGCGGGCATGTCCCCGTACAGGAACTCGTACCCGACGTAGGCCATGGATGCGGCAAGGGCGGCCAGCGCGATTGCCGCGTACAGCGTGTTTGACGCGTTTCCGCCCAGTTCGCGGCGGGCGATGCTTATCAGGGGTAGTACGACGCCGACCGTGCCGAGTATCGCGACGAGTACCATCGGGGTGGAGTCAAGCGGGATCATCTCTGGGAGGCCACCTCCCATGTGGACGGCGCTCCGGGCGCCGCAGCCGGCACCCGTGTTGCGGTTGTCGCCGTCTCTGCCGTCATCATCATTATCATCATCATTTCCATCATCACCATCATCATCACATCATCAGTATCAGTACCACAAACAGCAGTCCCGCCCCGAACACGAACAGGTACGACTGCGAGACGCCGGTCTGCGTGCCCTGCACCACCCTGGCGCTCCAGCCGGCCGCCTTTTGCAGTCCGTCGTTCATGCCGTAGTCTATTGCGGTCTTCTCAAAGTATCGGGACACGCCGCGCGCAAGCCAGAGCGGGGCCACCACAAAGCACCAGTATATGATGGCGTTGAGGTACCACCTGTTGAGTATCACCTTGTGTATGGCGTAAAAGAAGATGTTAGAGTTGACAAACCTGGCCGGGTCCACGTGCCTGCCGATGTAGAATATGTACCCAAGCCCTATGCCTATGGCAAAGGCGGCAAGCGACGAGCCGAGCGCCACCGGGTTGAGCCCCTGCAGGAACCCTGGCAGTATTGACGCCATCTCGGTGCCCTTCTCGGCCCCGTGTATGCCAAACGAGTCGGCCAGGTACACCTCGAAGAGGTGGTGCAGCCCCTCCTCGGCCGACAGCCCGATGATGCCGATCCCGATCGTCAGCGCCGCGAGTATCCCGTACGGCACCCACATGGATATGGACGCCTCGTGTATGTGGTGCCCCTCCTCCTCCATCTTCTGTATGTGCTCGGACTTTGGACCAAAGAAGACCATGCCGATCATACGAGTGGTATAGAACGCGGTAATTACCGCCGTCAGTACCGCTATGACATACAGCGGGAGCGCCCACTCGGAGCCGGACTCGTATACTGCCGCGAATATGGCGTCCTTGCTCCAGAACCCGGTGGTGATGAACGGGGCGCCCATCAGCCCCAGGCCCGCAGCCCACATGAAGGCGTACGTCTTTTTCATGCGCTTTCGCAGGCCTCCCATGTCAGTCATGAACCGAGAGCCCACTACATGCAGCAGGGAGCCGGCTGCCATGAACAGGGACGCCTTGAACATCGCGTGCGATATCAGGTGGAAGAACCCGGCCGTGTAGCCGTCCACGTACTGGTACGACAGCCCCGCCACGCCGAGGGCCATCATCATGTATCCTATCTGCGAGCCCGTCGAGTACGCGAGCACCTTTTTGATCTCGGGGTTGGTCATGCCCTGCGTCGCAAGCAGCAAGGCCGTGATGGCTCCCACCCACGCCACAATCTCAAAGAACTGGTCGGCCAGTATCCCCGCGGCGCCCAGCGCAAATACGATGGGCCCCAGGCGGGCCACCAGGAACACGCCCGCCTTTACCATGGTGGCCGCGTGTATCAGGGCGGAGACGGCGGTGGGCCCCGTCATGGCCTCCAGCAGCCACTCGTTGAGCGGGAACTGCGCCGACTTGCCTATCGCGCCGCCAAACAGTAGCACGAACGCGGGCACCAGCAGCCCCTGGGCCGACATCTCTACTGCCCAGGCCGTGTCGCCGACCAGTTCACGGAAGCCGAACGTGCCGGCGTACAGGAATATCAGCAGCATGCCTGCAATCATCATCACGTCACCGACCTTTGTCATGATGAACGCCTTCATGCCGGCGTGCGTCGGGGCGTAGTAGTCCATGAGTCCCAGCACGCGGCGGCTCTCCTGCCCCACGTGGTCCTTTTTCTTGTCGCGGTACCAAAAGCTGATCAGCGCGTACGACGCAAGCCCGACGCCCTCCCATCCGAAGAAGACCTGCAGCAGGTTGTCGGAGAGCACGATGAGCTGCATCGAGCCTATGAAGAACAGCATCCAGAACCAGAACCGCACGACGTTGCGGTCGCCCTTCATGTAGCCCGTGCTGTATATCATTATGAGGAACGAGATCCACGCGACCACGTTTGCCATTATCACCGACAGCGGGTCGGCGAGCACGCCGGCCTTGAGGCCTATGGCCTCTATCCACATTATCTGGTCGTGTATCTCCCCGCCGGCAAGCGCCATCGGGAGCAGCGAGAACGCGGACAGCGCGGACATCAGGGCAAACCCGACTGCCGCATACCCGGTTATGCGGTGGGACGCCCTGCCGATCGCGGGCATTATCAGGGCAGCTGCAAACGGTATGGCCCAGACCAGCCACGCGGCCTCGGGGACGGCGTCGATTGGCGGCAGGAATGCCGCGGGGGCGGACTCTGATGCCATCTACGTACCGCCTCCCGTCCCGGCTGTCGCCGCCGTCATCGCGGCCATGCCGTCGCCGCCCCCTACGGGGACGGCCGGAAGCACCCACTCCATGTACGGCACTATTGTCTCCAGGAATATGTCCGGGTATATCCCCAGCACGATCGTAAAGCCTGCAAGCACCATCATGGGCGCCGTCATGTACCAGCTGCCCTCCTTGACCTTTGAGAGGTGCGCCGGAAGCTTGCCAAAGAAGACGCGCTTTAGCATCCACAGCATGTAGGACATTGTAAGCGCGGTCGCAAGCAGCCCCAGCGCAAACGTCACGGTGCGCAGCATCGAATCCTCCGCGATGGCCGTCTCAAGGGCCCCGTAAAAGAGGATCCACTCACCCATGAACCCGCTTGTCGGCGGCACGCCCATTATGGTCAGCGCGCCTATGACGGCGCAGACGGCGGTGATGGGCATCTTGCCGGCAAGGCCGCCCAGCTTGGAGATGCTCCGTGTGCCCACCTTTACTATGATGATTCCGGCCATCATGAAGAGTATCCCCTTGCCGAGCCCGTGCGTTACATACATCATCTCGGCGCCCGAGAGCCCCAGCACCGACACGGATCCTATCCCGAACAGCAGGTACCCCATCTGGCTGATGCTAGAGTACGCCAGCAGCCGCTTGAGGTCGTCCTGCATGAGCGCCATGGCGCCCCCGTATATCATAGTGACAAGCCCCCACACGTGGAGCCATATGGAGAGCTCAGAGTACGTGGCGGGAAGCAGCTCCACCACGAGCCGGAAGATGCCGTACGCGCCGATCCCGATCATCGCGGGGGAGAGCAGCGCGCTTATGGGCGTGGGGGCCGAGCCGTGCACGTAGGGCAGCCATATGTGGAACATGAATACGGCAAGCTTTACCCCGAGTCCTATCGTGATCGCCACGCCGGAGAGCAGCGCTATATCAGACGGCAGCACCGACTCGTCGATGTCCGCAAAGTCAAAGCTTCCCACCGTGAGCCCGATCATCAGAAAGCCCAGCAGCAGCACGACTGCGCCCGCGTGGGTCCAGAACAGGAACATGAGGCCTATCTTCCTGCGGGGCCCGTCGCCCCAGAGCGCCACCAGGAAGAAACCGGGTATGAGCATCACCTCGAAGAATATGTAAAACTCGATGAGGTTGGTGGCAAGGACGGTCCCGAGCATCCCCATGGCAAACACCAGGTACAGCGCAAAGTAGAGCCCCGACTTTGCGTTGACGTACGATTTGAGCGCGGCCGACGCCTCCTGGGACTCGGCGGTGGCGGCTGTGGCAGCAGTGGTAGTGGTAGTCGAGGCCGAGGACTCCACGGAGGCCTCCCCGTCGCCGCCCTGCGCCGCCCTGCCCTCCTCCTCAAACTGCTCTTTGAACTTGTGGATCATGTACGGCTTGGAGTACAGCGCCAGGATGGTCGACAGCACGTATATTATAATGGCAAACGGCGACGCCAGCCCGTCCATCAGGAACCCGAACTCGCCGAACGTCTCGGTCCACGGGTAGTGCTCCTCCACAACGTCGCCCGTAAGGGCGGCGGACACGACCAGTACGGTCGAGTACAGGAGCACGGCAAACGTAAACCACATAGCTGCGGTGGGCCCCGCCTTGCGCCCCAAAACGTACGCCACTGGGGAGAGCAGCAGCGGCAGGAATACTGCCTGCATCAGGGCGTAGTCGGGTATAATCAATTCTTTATCCTCATCCTCCTCTCTGTTATCGTCGTCGTCCCCTTCTTCTTCCCCTTCTCTTCCTAGCCCCTCAGGCTCCTAAAGTCCGCAACGTCCACGTTCTGGTACATCCTGTACGCCACTATAATCAGAGACAGCCCCACGGCCACCTCGGCCGCGGCAATCGCAATGGAGAAGAGCGCCAGCGTCTGCCCGCCGCTCTCCGGAATGAACCTCCCAAAGGCCACCAGGTTCAGGTTGGCCGCGTTTATGATAATCTCTATGGCAAAGAGCATTCTGATAAAGTTCCGCTTTACTGCAAGTCCGTAGATCCCAATCCCCAGAAGGGCGACTGAGACCAGCGTAAAGTCAACTAGTTCGTTGACCATTCTCCTCGATATCCTCCCTCCGAGCCAGCACGAGCGCCCCGGTCACCGAGCCGGCAAGGATGAGCCCCATAAGTATGAGCGCGGGCCAGTAATACGTGACAAAGTCCGAGCCTATCTCCCTAAAGTCGACCTGGGGCTCGTCCGTCGTAATGTCCTTTATGCCAGAGTCGATGAATATGGCGCCCAGTGCGACCATGGTCACGAGCATCAGCCCCACGCCGGCAAACTTGCGCCGGTTGTCCTCTATCTTTTTGAATATCAGCTCGCGCTTTACGAGCATTACGGTAAACAGTATCAGCACGGCTATCGAACCCACGTATACGGCAAGCTGGAACAGGGCCACGAACGTCGCGTCAAGCAGCAAAAAGAGCCCGGCGATCCCGCCCAGCGTCCCCATCAGCGCTATGGAGCCGTACACGAGCGAGCGCAGCTCGAGTGCCGCTATGGCCGAGCCTATCGTTACGACGGCGAGCGCCACGAATACCGGGTCAGCCATGGGTCGCACCCCGCTCCGTTATCTGGATGCTCGAGTCCTGCCTCACGTACGGCTTGACTGCCAGCTGGGCAGGCGTGTATATGAGGCCCTCCTTTGAGAACGACGAGAGCTCGTAGTCGTTTGTCATGTACAGGGCATAAAACGGGCAGGCGTCCACGCACAGCCCGCAGAAGACGCACTTGCCGTAGTCTATCTGCGGCATTATCGACTTTTTGTTCTGCTTTTGCTCCTCGGGCACCTTTACCATCGCGATCGCCTCTGCCACCCCCTCGCATGCTATAGAGCAGAGCTGGCACCCCGTGCAGTGGTCGTGGAACAGCATGTGCCTCCCCTTGAGGCCCGCAATGCCCACGCCGGTCGACGGGTCAAACTGGTACCCGTCGCCCACGAACTCCAGCTTCTCCTCAGGGTACCTCAGCGTAAAGCGCTTTACCGCGAGGTGCTTTACGCCCGAGTTCAGGGCGCGTATGATTCCCGTGGCGGTCTTCATTGCGGCAGCATACCTCCAGGTCCCAGGACTCCAGCGTAAAGCAGCCCGAGTGCAATAAAGATGTTAACAAAGGCCAGGCCTATCAGCTTGGACCATCCCAGGTTCAGCAGCATGTCTATCCTGATGCGCGGGAACACGCCCCTGGGCAGCAGTATGAAGAATATGACGCCCACCGTCTTGAGCACGAACCAGAGAGTGCCGTTGAGCATCTCCTGCGTGAACAGCGGCAGCCCCGGGATCTTTGCCGTCACGGGCCCCATTACTATCCCTTCGGTGAGTATCTCCTCTGGGAACGGCGGCACCACCATCGGCCCGTGCCACCCGCCCAGAAAGAGCACCACAAACAGAGCGGCAAAGGCGTACAGCTTGAGGTACGTCCCCAGCTGCACGAGCCCGTACATCATGCCGGAAAATTCGGTGAGCCAGCCTGCAACGATCTCAGACTCGGCCTCCGGCAGGTCGAAGGGTATCCTCTCCAGTTCGGCAAGCATGGTGGTAAAGAACACGATGGCCCCGATGGGCAGGAATATTATCCACGGGAACGCGGACTGGCTTGCGGCAATCTCCGACAGGTTGAGGGTGCCCGTCAGGATCACCACGCCGAGCAGCGAGAGTATGAGCGGGATCTCAAATGAGACCATCTGGAAGAGCGCCCTGATGCCGCCAATGAACGGGAACTTTGAGTTTGCCGACCACGCTGACAGTATCGTGATGATGGGGAAGAACCCGATTACGGCA
This sequence comes from Nitrosopumilaceae archaeon, assembly GCA_022823825.1. GTDB lineage: Archaea > Thermoproteota > Nitrososphaeria > Nitrososphaerales > Nitrosopumilaceae > Nitrosopumilus. Next base: position 13,350 of record JAJEHG010000012.1, read on the forward strand.
AACACGGCAAGCAGCCCCAGGTCGACGTCGGCCACCACCCAGCCGGGCGCCACGGGTATCAGCGCCACGAACGCGGCCGCGGTCGCGACGAATATGACGGGGGCGACCCAGAATATCGGCTTGTCGGCCTTTGCCGGTATGATTATCTCCTTTGATATCAGCTTGAGCCCGTCGCCCATCAGCTGCAGTATCCCCTCTATCTTGCCGCAGTAGAACGGCCCGACACGCAGCTGGAGCTTTGCAAGCAGCTTGCGCTCGACGAATATGGTGGCCGCGGCAATCAGCGCGGCGAACCCGAACCCGGGGAACGCCATCACCCGGAACAGGTCTGTTGCCATGAACGCGTGCACTATCGGCAGGGTCCTCGAGGGGTCGGCAAGCCAGGTGAACGCGAGGAACGGCGTGAGCAGCTCGCCGTCTATCACGGGCATCTCGATGTAGAAGAGCACCATCATTATGGCCGGTATCCCGACCAGGTTTGCCAGCAGCAGGGCCCAGAACGCGTTGTCAAATATCGACCGGATAAAGCCGCTCAGCCTAAAGTCGGGCGCTATGACGGACACTACCTGTCAGCCTCCACGGGCCAGTAGTTCAGGCTCCAGTATACTGCGGGCATGTTGCCCAGCTTTTCGCCCTTTAGCAGGTACGGCAGGGCGATGAGGTTGCGGAACGAGCCGACGCTCATCTTTACCCGGTAGGGCTCCGGCTTGCCGTCAGATACTATATAGCAGCCGAGCGCCCCCCTGCCGGACTCGACGCGCTTGTACACGGTGTCGTTTCCGCCCTTGGGGTTCGGCTTTAGCTTTACGCGCACGGAGCCGGACTTTGGCATCTTTTCGAGCGCGCTACGTATGATGTTGCAGCTCTCCATCATGTCAAGCCACGGGACGCGCGACCGGGCGTACGAGTCGCCGGCCGTCATCACGTTCGTGTTGACGTCGAGCTCGTCGTACACGTCGTACGGCTCCTTTTTGCGCACGTCGTAGTCGACGCCGCTTGCCCTCAAAACGGAGCCCGTGGTGCCGAGGCGTATGGCGTCCTGCCTTGAGAGCACGCCCGTCTCACGCGTGCGCGATATCAGTATGGGGTTGTCGTAGAATATGTCTGCGTATTCCTTGATGCGCTTTTCAAAATAGTTCACCTGGCGCAGGCAGACGTCCTCAAAGTTGGGGGGAAGGTCGTTGCGCACGCCGCCCGGCACAAAGTGCGCGTGGGTGACGCGGGCGCCGGTCATCTTCTCCATCAGGTCTATGAGCAGCTCGCGGTCGCCGGCGGGCCACATGAACATCGTAGAGTGCCCCAGGAATATCCCGTAGATGGCAAGCCAGTACATCGTGTATATGCAGCGGTTCAGCTCCGACGCTATCACCCTCACGTATTTGGCGCGCTCCGGCGTCTCGATTCCCAGCAGCTCCTCGACGCCCAGCACGTAGGGGTACAGGATGTTGCACGAGTCGTGTATTACGGGCCTCTCAAGGTGCGGGATGTTGGTGATGTAGTTGCGGTACTCGGCCATCTTCTCCTCGCCGCGGTGCACGTATCCCGGGTCGGGGTCGCAGGCCACTATGTGGTCGCCGTCTATCTGGACTATTATGCGCATGTGCCCGGAGCCGGGGTGCTGCGGCCCCACGTTGAGCGTCATTATGCGCTCGTCGACCTTTTGCAGCGCGAGTCCGGGGGGGAGGTCGGGGGCGGCTGATCCGGCGGCTGCAGCGGCGACTGGCGCAGGGGGCGCCGCCGCCGTTGTCGTGGTTGGGGTGTCAGTAGTCGCCGTTGTAATCATCTCCCCTTTATCGCAAAGTCCTTCCTGAGGGGCGGCAGGTCGGCCCAGTCCTCTGGCAGCAGCAGCCGCCGGTTGTCCGGGTGCCCCTCAAAGTAGACCCCGAACATCTCAAATATCTCGCGCTCGTGGAACTCGACGCTGTAAAAGACGTCGCGCAATGTGGGCAGCCTGGTGGCGTCCCCGCCCGGTATCGGGTCGTCCTCGCGCTGCGCCCTCGTTGACAGGGCGATTATCTGGTTCTCCAGCGAGTCGTCCGTGTATGATCCGATGTGGTACACCACCTCGATCTCCCCGTCCGCCGCATAGTCCACGCCCGATACGGACTCCACGTGGTCATAGCTCAGATCGTCCCTGATGAATTCCGCCACGCTATGCACGTCATCACGCCCCGCTTTTATCCCTATTCGGCCAGGCTTTATGAACGTGGACTCGACCCTGTCGCCGAACCTTTCAAGGATGCGGTCGGATATGCCCTTTTCAAACTCCGGGGGGGCGGGGGGCGGGGGAGGGGCTTTCTTGGCCGCGGGGGAGGGCTTGGCGGCAGCCGGCTTGGCGGCAGCCGGCTTTGCAGGTGGGGCGGCAGCCGGCTTGGCGGCAGCCGGCTTGGCGGCAGCCGGCTTGGCGGGGGCAGTCGGTTTGGCGGCCGCGGGCTTTGCGGCCGCTGGCTTGGTGGGAGCGGCCGGCTTTTCATCCTTCAAAGCATCAGGCTTGTCCGGCGCGGGGGCATCCTTGGCGTCGGCCTCCCCGTCCGGGGCCTTCTTGGACTCGCCTGCGGCAGTCTTTGCGGGTGCGCCCGCGGGCGCATCTGAATCCAGAGGCTTGGGCTCTGGCTTTGCATCTTCTGGGGCCGGCTTTTCTGCAGCTGGCTGTGAATCTTTGCTCATTATACGATCTTCCTGGCTTTCATCCTCTTGATCTTCTCTTGCAGCAGGATGCAGCCCTGGATAAGCGTCTCGGGCCTCGGCGGGCACCCTGGCACGTATACGTCAACTGGAATCACCCCGTCGATTCCAGGCAGCACATTGTATGAATCAAAGTAGAGCCCGCCCGTAATGGCGCACGCCCCCATCGCGATGACGTACTTGGGCTCCGGCATCTGGTCGTAGACCAGCCTCAGCCGCGGGGCCATCTTGCGGGTTATGGTCCCCTGGACCACGACCAGGTCGCACTGGCGCAGCGAGCCGAACGCCTCTATAATCCCGAACCGCTCAACGTCGTACCTCGGACCGGACGCGGCCCCGAACTCCACGCTGCAGCAGGCAGTCTCTATGTGCACGGGCCACAGGGACCATATGCGCCCCCAGTTGATCGCATATCCCAGGGGCTTGTCTATCGCGCGCTCCAGTATGTCGCCGAGCTTGCCCACGAACACGTTGGCATTCTCCGGGGTCAGGACATCCTTTAGCATCTAACCGATCACCGCCGCCATGCCCCGCACGTCATTACAGATACCGCCATATCCAGATCGCCTTGAATGTGGTACGAGCCCCGCATATAAGAAACTACCATATCCGCCGCCTCCCCGACTGGAACAGCGCAAACGCCATCGCGCCGAACATTATACCGAGAAACCCGATCATAGGCAGGGTCGCGCTCTTTGGAAGCTCGAAGAGCGAGCTGCCCCACGCGTACAGGAATATGGCCATCACGTCGAACACCACGAACATCAGGATGTACGGATAGTACTGCATCATAAAGTGCGTGCGGCCCTCCCCAGACGGCACCTGGCCGCACTCCATGGGCAGGAACTTTACAGGGTTGCTGCGCTTCCGGGGCGACACCATGCGGGACACGAACAGGGCGGGCGCCATTGCGGCGGCGGCAAAGCCGAACATCAGCACCACGGTGCTGTAATTTCCCGCCAACTCCCCGACCATAATCAGATTTTGGCTCTGATTTTTGTATAAAAAGCTATCCTTTAAATTTGGAATACAGGCGTAAAATATGTACTTATAATTTGCCGCCGACCGGCGGCAGGCGCGCAGTCGCTGGGCGGGGCCTTTGGCAGGTTTCGTGGCGGCGGGGCGACTTCGGTCGTGCCGCGCGCGCGGTGTCGTCCGTGACTGCGGCAGCCTCTCAGAGCCGGCCAGTGCCAAGCAAAAAGATGCGCCTGCCATGCGTCGGGCGCCACGCGGCTTGCGGGCGTGCAGCGTCACGGCGGCGTAACGAGCCGTCGCGCAACGGGGCGGCACGCCTGCACGGCAGGATCTGGCGGGGGGCGGTGGGAGACAGGCAAATAACGCGCCCTGGCGCGTGCGCTAAAAATGGCAGGAAGACGGCAGGTCTAGCCCTTTATGTAATTCTTGATCTCGGCATAGTCGGGCTCCTCCAGGGGGTTGTCGGTCACCCACTTGTACCCGACCCGGCCGTCCTCGTTTATCACAAAGACCGAGCGCTTTGCGGCGTTATAGTCCTTGATGTGCAAGAGGTCCTTCATCAGCACGTCGTAGTCCCTTATTGTCTTGCTGCTGTAGTCTGACAGGAACGGGAACGTGTAGTTGTTTGCCGCCGCAAACGCCTTGTTTGCAAACGGCCCGTCGTTGCTGATTGCCACGACCTGCGCGCCCGCGTCGGAGATCTCCTTCCACGAGTCCCTGAGCGTGCACAGCTCCGTCTCGCATACGGGGGAGCTTGCCGCGACAATAAACGTCAAGACAACCTTTTTCTCTCCGGTGAACTCGCCCAAGCTCCGCATCTTCAGCTCCGTGTCCGGAAGCTCAAAGTCGGGAGCGGCGTCGCCAACGTTTAGAGTCATTGCATGCATGCCTTTTCACGCGCTATAAAGGTCTTAAAAGACGGCGCATGCGGAAAGACGGTGAGGACCGCACGAAATCTGAATGGCGCCGTCTGTTGTGCAAGTATGATGATGGTGGGGACGGTGGGACTTGAACCCACGATCTCCAGCGCCCGAGGCTGGCAGTCTACCAAGCTAACCTACGTCCCCAGACAGGCTTGCAGGCATTACAATATGAACCAACTAGGATCGCGTGGCGGCAGCTGGCAGGCAACATATGCGGTATCGCACGGAGGGTTGGCGGCCTAGCTGATTTCGGCTATCGTGTCGCCCTTTGCGACCGTGGCAGACTCCCTCACCTTTATGGAGCCCACGGTGCCGTCCCTGTGCGCCTTTACTGCCACCTGCATCTTCATAGACTCCAAGGTGCATACCACGTCGCCCTTTGCGACCGTGTCGCCCTCAGACACGGCTACGGACACGACCTTGCCGGGAATCTGGCTCTTCAGGGCGACCTGGGCGCCGCCGGCACCGTCCGCGCCTGCGCCGCCGGTGTTCTTGTATACGATATCATCAAAGTCCGCGTGCATGCCAAGCGACATCTCCACGCCGTCGACGATCATGGACATCTCGCGCGTGGTGCGCGACACGTACCTTGCCTTGTGGTATACGTCATCAAGCATGAACTCTATGCCGGTCGACGTGATGCGAAGGACGCGCAACGCGCGGTCGGCCCCGTTTATCCGGACAGAGTACTCGCCGCCGCCAAGCGGCTCGCCCATGGCGGCGTCCATCCCGCCTGCGTCGACCCCGTCCATTGAGAACTTCATTGCTGCATCCTCCAGTGCTCGTTGCGGTGGCCCGCGTGCGCGTCGACTGCTGCTGCTGCGTCGCCGCTGCCGTCACTGTCACCGCTGCCCGCCCTGCTCTTGAGAAACTCCGAGTGCATTACGGCCGCGGCCATTGCCGCGTCCGCCCTAGACCTCTTGTCCTCTGCAATGTCTTTTTCAAGCCTCTCGATCATGCCGTACCGCTTTAGAAAGTCCGTCGAGAGCTGCCCCTCCTTGTACTCGTCGGAGCGCAGTATGGTCTTGTAGAGCGGTATTGACGTCTCCACCCCGCGTATGTAAAAGTCGTCTAGCGCGACGAGCATCCTGCTGCGGGACTCCTCAAACGTCTGCCCCCACGTCACCAGCTTTGCCATCAGCGAGTCGTAGAACGGCGAGACTGTGCACCCCGGGTACAGGTAGGTGTCGCACCTCACGCCTGGGCCCGCGGGCAGCTCCACGCCCGGGACTGGGCCCGTGGAGGGCGCAAAGTCCAGAAACGTGTCCTCCGCGTTTATGCGGCACTCGATGGCGTACCCGTTCATCACGAGGTCCTTTTGCTTGAACGGCAGGGGCTCCCCGTTTGCTATGTCTATCTGCAGCTTTACCAGGTCCAAACCAGACACGTATTCCGTGATTGGGTGCTCCACCTGGAGCCTCGCGTTTATCTCGATAAAGTAGAACTCGCCGCTGTCCGCGCGCAAAAACTCCGCCGTGCCCAGGTTCGTATAGTCGACTGCCTCGGCCGCGTCGCACACTATCGCGCCCACGCGCTCGCGGGTCTCGGCGTCGACCACGGGCGAGGGCGTCTGCTCTATCAGCTTTTGGTTGCGGCGCTGTATAGAGCACTCCCGCTCAAACAGGTGGACCGTGTTGCCGTGCTTGTCGCGCGCCATCTGGTATTCTATGTGGCGCGTCTTTTCAAGGAACTTTTCGACCAGTATGGCTGACTTGCCGACTGCCGCAATGGACTCACCTGTCACAGACTCGTACCCGGCGCGCAGCTCCGCGTCGTTTGAGGCCAGCCTGATGCCGCGGCCGCCGCCCCCGTATACGGACTTTAGCAGCACCGGATACCCGATCTCGTTTGCGGTGGAGACTGCCTCCTCCACGTCCTTTACCAGGTCGGGGCTGCCGGGTACCGTCGGCACGTTGGCCTTTAGCATGGCTGCCTTGCAGCGCATCTTGTCGCCGCACAGGTTCATCGAGTCGGCGGAGGGCCCGATAAAGTTGACAGAGTTCTTTTCGCACAGGCGCGCAAAGTCGTCGTTCTCTGAGAGGAACCCGTACCCCGGGTGGACTGCGTCGGCGCCCGACTTTTTTATCACGTCGAGCATCTTTTCCTGGTTGAGGTACGACTCGGCGGGGGCCGCCCGGCCGATGTGGTACGCCTCGCCTGCCTGCTTTACGTGCAGCGAGTTTGTGTCCTCATCGGAGTATACTGCGACAGTCCCGATCCCGAGCGCGCGGCAGGTGCGTATCACCCGCAGCGCTATCTCGCCCCTGTTTGCGATCAGTACCTTTTCAATCATGCCTGTTGTCCTCCATCACTCATGCCACAGCAACCGGAACCCGTCATAGCAACCACCACATCACCACTACAGGTTTATGTTCCCGTGCTTGCGCGCCAGCTGCTTTTCGCGCTTGCCTGCAAGCATGTGCAGCGCCTTTATGAGCATGGGCCGGGTCTCGGCTGGATCGATCACGTTGTCCACGGTGCCGTGCGAGGCGGCCACGTACGGGTTCTCGAACTTTTCTACAAACTCCTCCACCAGCCCCTTGCTGAGCGACTCGGCGTCGTCTGCCGCCTGCAGCTCCTTGCGGTACATTATCTTGACTGCGGCCTCCCCGCCCAGCACGGCGCACCGGGCAGTGGGCCACGCATAGTTGACGTCAGTGCGCAGGTTCTTGCTTGCCATCGCGATGTACGCCCCGCCGTACGCCTTGCCCACCACGAGCGCGATCTTCGGGACGGTGGCCTCGCAGTACGCGTACAGCAGCTTGGAGCCGTGCCTGATTATCCCGTTGTGCTCCTGGTTCGAGCCGGGCATGTACCCCGGGGTGTCGACCAGCGTTATGATCGGTATGGAAAACGCATCGCAGAACCTGACGAACCGGGCCGCCTTGTTCGAGGAGTCGATGTCGAGCGCGCCGGCCAGGTGCATCGGGTTGTTTGCCACTATCCCGACCACTTTTCCGTCCATCCTAGCGTACCCCACTATAATGTTGGGCGCAAAGAGCTCGTGGACCTCGAAGAACTCGTTGTTGTCGACGATCTTGGTTATGATCTCCTTCATGTCGTACGGTTCCAGCGGGTTCTCCGGGAGTATGTTTATGAGGTTGTGGTCCAGCCTGTTGGGGTCGTCGTCGGATTTCACGGGCTCGGGGCCGCGCGAGTTGTTCTGCGGCAGGTACGACAGGAGGCGGCGTATGTAGTCCATGCAGTCGTACTCGTTGCTCGCCACAAAGTGGGCCACCCCGCTCTTGGTGCCGTGCGTGACAGCCCCGCCCAGGTCGTCGAACGATATCTCCTCGCCCAGCACGGTCTTCACCACGTCGGGGCCCGTCACGAACATCGTGCCGGCCTTTTGGACCATGATGACAAAGTCGGTCATGGCAGGCGAGTATACGGAGCCCCCCGCCGACGGGCCTATGCTGGCAGTTATCTGCGGGACCACGCCTGACGCGAGCTGGTTGTGGTAGAAGATGTCCGCAAACCCGTCCAGGCTCATGATGCCCTCCTGTATGCGGGCGCCCCCAGAGTCCATTATTCCGATTATGGGGCACCCGGTGCGGACCGCGTGGTCCATCAGTTTCGTAATCTTTTTTGCCCCCATGTTGCTGAGCGTCCCGCCCAGCACGGTAAAGTCGTACGCGAACACGAACGTCTGCCTGCCCGCTATCTTGCCGTACCCCCCGACCACCCCGTCTGTAAAGTACTTTTTCTTCTGCATCTCATATTCGTGGTAGTGGTGCGTGGCAAGCGGGTCCACCTCGACGAACGTCCCCTCGTCAAGCAGCAGGTCAATGCGCTCGCGCGCCGTCAGCTTGCCCTTTTCATGCTGGGCCTTTGTACGGTCGGGCCCCCCTCCCTGCAGCGCCGTATCGCGGTTCTGCCTGAACTTGTTGATTTTTTCAGAATGCACTATGAGACGGGTTTAATTCACGTTTATATATTAAACTGGATTTTCGGGCCGAACCGGCCGGAACAGGAGGCCCGGGCCTTTCAACCATGGTATCAGCCCCGATCCCCTCCCAGCTGCCCGTGGCGGACTCTTCTTGGTAAATGATGCCACACAGTGGCGCAACCACGCCCATGCTCTTGTTCATGCTGCAGGTGACGGCGGTGGGTGGAAGGGCAGAATGCGGCGGTGGCGGAGACGCCGTCTAGGTACGGTCAACGGTAGCCCGATCTACGTGACGACGTCCGCGCACCCCTATAATGATCAGCGAGGGCGGCGGGCAGAGGGCCTGAGAAAGCACGGCCAGAGATGGCCGCGCATGTGACGCTCGAGACGGTCCTGGCCGGCGCTTTTCCACGTACTGCCGCGGCAGCAGGAATCATGCAGGGGGTACGCCGCAACCGCGCCAACGAAATAGCGCGCCAGGCGCGCTGTCTGCAGGGCGAACGGTTCCCTCGTCATTTGGCCAGCTTGTCCGCGTTATCGTATCCCATCAGAATCCACTTCATGGCGCCAGCAGTTGTGGTCAGCTTCTTTGAATCGATCTCAATCCACCCCGCCTTGGCACCGCGAGAAAACGGTTTGATTGCCTCTGATTTTACCGCAACCTCTTGCTGATCTTTGGAGAGCCTGACTATGATTTGCCGGTTATTCTTGTTGCTAAACCCGACAAAAAATTTCTTTTTTATTGAAAAGCACTGATAGCCAAACATGGGTCTGGTTGTTACTTGCTCCATAGATTCAACCTTCTTTTTTATCGGATCGTAACTATTCAATTACATCCTCTTGGTCCGTAAATGAAGCTGACTATTATACTTGGCGTGGCAGGCGGCCTGTGCTCTGCGACTGCTGCTGCTGCCGCACGACTTGTAATTATGCCGTTACGGTCACCGGCCGCAGGCAGCTGCCCGTGCACGTTTGATCGGGCACATCAGCACCCCGGCTTGGCATCTGCAGACGTGGTCAGCCCCAGCATGTCAGATGTTGTAATGGACGGGCCGCGCGACACGATAACTGGATCAGCCCTGCAGGAGCGGGGGGAACCTGCTGCCCGTCGACTTTTGGTACAGGTTCATCACGTCGCCCTTCTGACTGCAGTCGTGGCACAGGCAGTTGGGCGAGACGTTGGGGATGTCGCAACTGTCCTGGAACTCGCACTCTGTGCATCCGGCAGGCTTGTTGCACACAGCGCACGATATACGGACCGCGGTTCCCTCCTTTTTGCTATCGTTATCGTTATCGTCAACGCCGGCGCATCCAAGGTGCTTGACCCCGGTCCCCTTGGCCCACATCCCCTGCTGGCCGGCGAGTATAGGCTTTGAGCAATCTATGCACTTGCCGGTAAACTTCATCGTGATCTTTCTCCATTCTTGATCACCCGTATAGTCCGTAAGGCTCATCTGCGGCGCCTCCCCCCAGGATGCAGGGATCCGCGCGCGGTGCGGCGGCGGCAATGTCGATACATGTCACCCTCTTGGCACTCCAAGCCTCGCAACCTCCTTTGCTATAATCTCGCCGTTCTCGTCCTCCTTTGGGTCCGGCGTTACAACGGTGCCGGATTTCATGCAGTAAAGCATGTACGGCAGAAACGCAGGGCCAAACGTGCTTGCAGACACGTGCAGCACGGGTTTTACCGCGGCCGCGAGCGCCCTTATCTTGGCGCCGTCAAACCGGATGCGCGTCAGGAGCGGCCACGGCAGGTTGTACTTTGTGTACTTTATTGTCGCGGTGTCTGCGGTTGCGCCGTACATGCTCAGCAGCATCCCGTCAAGATAACGGAGCAGCCTCCAGTTCTGCGTGCGCATGATGCGGCCGTACAGCACGTCGGCGTCCGATATTATGCGGAGCAGCTGGGCCATCACGGCGGGATCAAGCCCCCTGCTCGTCACGACACTGGAGTAGAACGCCGCTATCTTTTCGCGCGGGTCTGACTGCATGCGCCGCAGTATACCGGCCGCCTGCTCTGCGGACTCGGCCCCGAAGAACGCTGGCACCGCCTGCTCCGCTGTTAGCGCGTCGTCAGGCGTCTCCGTCTGCGGGTTGAACCCGGTCGCGTACGACTGCGCCAGGTTCATCATGGAGCGTATGTCGCCCCTCGACCTGTTGACAATCTTGATGAGCATCCCGTACCCGACCTTCTTGGAGGGGCCGTCAGTCGAGCCGGCGTCCTCGGACTTCAGCACGCGCTCCAGGTACGCCCGAAGCAGGCGGGGCGGGACGCGGCGGAACCTTACTGTAGTGGCCGCCTTTGTCACGGGCTTCATCTTGTCGTGGGTGTCGTCGTTTGCGGCAAGTATCACCGGCACGGACGCGCGCTTCATTATGTCGACCAGCGCGGCCGAGCCGCCGTAGTCGCTGCGCCCGTGTATCCCGTCCACCTCGTCGATGAATATCATCGCGGGCCTGCCCGTTACGGCGGCGTTTCCCAGGACGGGCTCCAGAATCTCGCTTATCTTTGACTTGCTGCGCACGTCGCTTGCGTTGAGTCCTATCATGTCGTACCCGAACTGCTCGGCAAGCAGGAACGCCATTGTCGTCTTGCCCACGCCGGGGGGGCCCACGAGCAGCAGGGGCTTTGCGCCCGCCTTCCACTTTGCAAGCCACGTGACGATGGCCGCGCGGGGCTCCTCGTTTCCGACCATGTCGCGCACGGAGGCGGGGCGGTGCTTGTCAGACCACATCATGGCCGGAGTGCGGCCTCCCGCTTTCTTTTCTCATTCATGTTACTTTGTCGCCCCCGTGCTACTTTTTCTCTTCTTTGCCGTCCCCGCCCGCGCCGCCGCGCGCAGGAAGGCTGGAGTCAAACTCGTCCCACGCGTCAAGCTGCAGCAGCCTGTCGTACCAGTACTTGTTGTAGTGGTCCATCGTAACAAACAGGAACTCCAAGAGCTCCGTGGCCTCGAACCCCTCTGGCAGCAGCGATATTGCAAGGCGCGCGTCCTGCAGGTACAGGTCCCCCTTTCGGGCCGCGGCCTCAAAGCCGGTCCTCGAGCTGCCCGACAGCACCGAATAGTAGAGCGGCCAGGACGGGACCTTTACCGCGCGGTCCCTTATCGAGTCCTCGATCTCGTTTCCGCACCCCACGCCCTCGGCGGCCTTTGCCATGCCCAGGTAGAATATGTCGCCAAGCGGTCTCTCGGCAAGGGCCATGTTGCGGCCCGCCGTGCCCATCACGGCCCTGTACTTTTTGTACGAGGTGGTCATGTCGTCCTCGGTTATCTGGCCGGGCGCCGACTTTAGCTGCTCGTCGAGGTCCTGGCCCAGCCGCGCGTCGGCAAAGCCGGACTCAAACGACCCGAGTATGGCGTCGCCCCCCTTTGAGATGCGGCTCCTTGCAAGGTTCAGTATGTACGGGTTCATGAGGCGGTAGTCGTCCAGGTACTTTACGTCCTCGTCCTTGTCTACTATGCGGTCCATCGGCTCGCTGAGGTCTATGGCCATGATGTGGCCCTCCACGATGTCGCGGCGCAGGCCGTCGTCGTCGTCACCACCGCCGTCCTGGCCGCCTCCGCGGAGCGCGGCAGCCCCGTCGTACAGCGCGTTGAACACGGGAAACGTCATCTTTACAAAGTTGGAATCAAGTATGCGGCCCACCCTGACCTGCAGCTCGTCGATGCTCTGCAGGCGGTCCCGGGCCGCGTCCGCGCCGGACGGGGACAGTTCCATCTCAGGCGAGCCCACCTCCTCGGCGAATTTTTGAACGGTGTCGTGCGGCGAGCCGTCGGCGGATATCGCGCCGTGCAGTTCGGCCGCAAACCGCTGCGCAAAGTCCGCAAAGTTGTCCTCGGCCTCCGTCTTGTATTTGTCAAACAGCCTGTACCCCTTTGACTTGAAGAGTTTCTGGCGTATCAGCTGCTTGCCGGGCTTTGTGCTTGCTAGCGCTCCCTTGTCAAAGACCGACTGGTTCTTGCCTAGCACGGTATGCGCGGCGCCGTGTTCGTATTTATGTATTGAAAGGAGGGGCGCCGCACCAGGCCCTTCTTTCTTTAAATTACGACGTGCAGGACGCGTACCTGTGTCACACGATATCATAGGGATACTAAAGGAGGCCTCGCGCCTCATATACCAGAACACGAGGGGCATGGCCGGCACGCCGGACGCGGCCGGGGACTACGGCGTGGGTGCCGGCGGCGACGTGTCAAGGAGGATAGACATCGTGGCAGAAAAGACCGTGCTTGACTTTCTGGAGGGCTCGGGCCTGCCGTGCGTGGTGCTGGGAGAGGAGTGCGGCAGGGTCGAGCTGTCAGAGGACCCGGCAGGCTATGTCATAATGGACGCGATAGACGGCTCTGCAAACGCCGTCAGGGGCGTCCCGTTCTTTTGTAGCTCGCTTGCGTTTGCCACCGGCGACAGCCTCAGCACCGTGTCTGCCGGCGTCGTGACGGACCTGAGTACCGGCGACATGTACTGGGCCACGGCAGGGGGCGGGGCCTACATGAACGATAAGCCCATACGCGTCCGCGACGAGGATCCCATATACCGCATAGTCGGTGTCAATACATCCGGGGCGACGCCGGAGCTGGCGGCCAGGATGCAGCCGCTCTTTGAGGACAACAACCACATCAGGCACTTTGGCGCAAACGCGCTGGAGATGGCCCTCTTTGCGCGCGGGCTGCTTGACGCATTCGTGGACATAAGGGACATGATACGCATACAGGATATTGCGGCAGGATACATCATAGCAAAGGAGGCGGGCGGCATACTGCTGGACGAGCAGATGAAACCGCTTGACGCCAACCTCGAGTATGGGACGCGCATCTCGTTTGTAATGGCGTCAAACAAAAACACGCTCGACTCCGTAGCGGCTGGAATCGGGTGCGGCAGCGTCGGCAGCCGCTGACCTTATCGCCCGGGCGGGGCCGTCCCGCCGGCGGCAGTAGATGCATTTAAGCAGAGGCGCAGGATACGCGCCTCGTTGAGGGCCGTATACTTTGATGGCGCGGGCGCGCGCATGAGAGACGACTATCCGGATCCCGGCGCGGACCGCAATGCGGGCGGAGGCGGCGAGTCCACGGTGAGCGTCACGCTTGCCGGCATATGCGGCACAGACCTGGAGATACTCGACGGGTACATGTCGTACCGCGGGGTGCCCGGACACGAGTTTGTCGGCGTGGTCGAAGAGTCAGGGGGGCGCGGCGCAACGCTTGTGGGAAAGAGGGTGGCAGGCGAGATCAACGTCGGGTGCGGCCGGTGCGGCCGGTGCCAGGGCGGCATGGAGCGCCACTGCCCCGCCCGTACCGTGCTCGGCATACAGGGCCGCGACGGCGCGTTTGCCGAACGGCTGTCGCTGCCCGCAAGGAACCTGCATCCCATACCAGACTCGGTCTCCGACGAGCAGGCCGTGTTCATCGAGCCGCTGGCGGCGGCATTTGAGATAAGCGAGCAGGTGCAGGCGGCGGCAGGCAGCAGGGCCGCCGTGGTGGGCGACGGGAGGCTCGCCCAGCTGATATGCCAGGTGCTCAAAATGTCGCACGGCGACGTTACCTGCTTTGGCAGGCACGCAGAAAAGCTGAAGATGCTTGAGAGGTTCGGGATCAGCACGCGCCTGGGGGCCGAACCGGGGGAAGAGAGCAAGGTGCACGGAAACGGCGACACGCAGTCCTTTGACATCGTGGTGGACGCGAGCGGCAGCGTATCGGGCTTTGCAGACGCCATGTCCCTGACCAAGCCCCGCGGCACGCTGGTCCTAAAGTCCACCACCGCGTCGGGGAGCGGGGCGGACCTGACGCCGGCCGTGGTACACGAGGTGACGCTGGTCGGCTCCAGGTGCGGGGTCTTTGGGCCCGCCATAGAGGCGCTCGCGACCGGGACGGTGCAGGTGGACCACATGGCGGACTCTACGTTTCCGCTAGAAGGGTTCGGGGCAGCCGTCGGGCGCTCAAGGGAGGGCGACGCCCTAAAGGTCATGCTGAGGCCCTAGCGGCGACGCGGGGCACTCCAGACGCGCTAGTCCGTACCATCGCGCGGCGTGACGCTTCCAGACTCGACGTCCACGTCAAGAACCATTGCAGATATGCCCTCGCTCTTTCGCCTCTCCTCGAGCTCCTCCATCGTAAGGTCGATCTCACCGGGGTTTGAGATCGTATCGGGAAGAAAGCCGGGCTTGGGTCCCCCCTTAAAGTCCCACATAACCATCTTGTCCGAGACGCCGGCGTCCTTGAAGATCACCATGTAGACGTCCTCGCGGCGCGTGACGTGCCCCCCGTCCTCCGCGTGGTACGTGAACTCCAGCGTCATGCGGCGCGCGCGGCAAATTGCAATAAATAGCTATATTTCGGATCTGGGGACGCGGCGGGCGCCGCGTCAAAATGATTACTGGCGACATGATCGCTGTCATTACGATCATCATGTGCGCGGAGGGGAGAGTGACGACATGAGGCGCGGGCGGACGGTGGTTATGCCAGATGGCCCGCCCGGCCGCGCCTGCAGTATGGCCGGGGACGCTGCCGCGCACCACGGCGGCGGTGGCGGGAGTATGGGAGCGCCGTTCTCCAAAGGCAATATTTTTTAACCGACGCGTCCGAACTTGTCTGAATGGTAAGCGAGGTCAAGGCAAAGATAACGTACATGGAGCTGCTAAAGGAGGACCTCATAGTCATAAGGCTGGTCCCGAACAGCGGCATGCCGGACTACAAGACGGGGCAGTTCCTGACCATAGGCGTCCCCATACCGACTGAGAAGAAGATAGTCAGGCGCGCCTACTCCATAGCGTCGCATCCGGAGAACCGCGACTATTTCGAGTTTGTAATAAGGTGGGTCAGAAAGCCGCTGCCGGGCAGGGTGACCACGGAGCTGTTCTACGCGAACGTGGGCGACGAGGTCTGGCTCGGCGAGCCGACGGGCGCCGCGCTCCAGATAAGCGAGGAGCTTCCCAGCGGCAAAAAGGACGACAGGCGCATCATATGCGTCGGAGGGGGCACCGGAATAGCCCCGTTCATAGCGTTTGCAAAGCACTTCCACGACACCAACGACAGCCGCGAGGTCGTGGTGCTGCACGGGGCAAGCTATGTCGACGAGCTGAGCTACAAGCGGCTGCTGACCGGCCTCGAGGAGGAGAGCGAGAGGAGGGGCAGGGACAAGTGGAACTTTAGGTACAAGGCGGCCATATCAAGGCCAAAGGAGTTCTTCAACAGGTCGTGGAACGGCCACACGGGAAGGGTCGAGTCCTTTTTCGTGCCGGACAAAAAGACGGGCCTCTCGCCGGTCGAGGAGATGGTAGGCGAGAAGATCACGCCGGATAACACCATGATCTACATCTGCGGCTACCAGGGGACCATCGACGGCGTGATCGACGCAGTCGGCGACAAGGGCTTTGTGACTGAACACGACAAGAACCCCGACGGCAGCTACAGCATAAAGTACGAGTCGTACGGGTGACGCCCCCCGGCGCCTGCAGGAGGGGCGGCAGTTGCTACTGCCACGGCCCGCGCCGTCCCCGTCCAACGGCACGGCATACAGGATTTTTATAATCACCGTAAACAGGGCGCACATGGCAAGCCTGACCTGCAGGGACTACGGCTTTGAGTGCGATTACGTGGTGGAGGGCGAGGTGGACTACGTGGTCGACAGATTTAGGGATCACATGGAGATGGAGCACGGCATAGAGTACGCCAGAGAGGCCATACTGCAGTTTGTCATGCGCAAGCAGAGGGCGTGACCGCGTCAGTCCAGATTTCTCATCTGGATCGACATGATGGGCATCTCCTTTGCAATGATCTTTTCGACTGCCGGGGCCAGGCTCTCGTGGGCCCTTGCGTTCTCCAGGTACATCTCGTATACCTGATCCCTGAACATCAGCTTGACGCCGGGAAACGCCGTCACCCCCTCGTCGACCGTGCGCGGGTCGGACAGGTCCATTATCAGGGTCCCCTTCTTCTTGTCCTCCATCACCAGCCTGACGCGCTCGTGCGTGATCAGGAAATAGTCCGAGGTGGTGGCCACCAGTACTATGTCGTACTTGTCAAACCCGGACAGGGCTGCCTCAAACTCCACCGGCGTCCCGCCGCCCAGCACCTTTGCAAACCCGGCCGCCCTCTCAAGGGTGCGGCTCGTCACGTCAAACCCCGCCCCGGCCTTTATGAGCGCCTTTGCAAGCATGGCCGCAGGCTCCCCGGTTCCGATGAGCAGCACCTTCTTCTTGGCGTCCATGCCGGCCTTCTCCTCGACCATCTCGATTGCCACGTCTCCAAGCGACGTTACGTCGTCGCCTATCTCGGTGGTCTCCCGTATGCGGGTGGCTATCCTGATGACGGTCGCGAACAGCTTGTCAAGCAGGCGTCCGGACAGCCCCGCGTCCTTGGCCTTTGACGCGGCCTGCACTATCTCGTCGTATATCTCCGGCTTGCCCACCACGATGGAGTCCAGCCCGGTGGCGAGCCTCAGCAGGTTCCGGTAGACGTCCTCGCCCTTGTACACCTCGAGGGTCTGGTCTATGTGGTCTATGTCGATCTGATCCAGGGTCGAGAGCGATATCCAGACCTCCTTTATGCGGTTGAGGATGAGCCCCTTGCTGTCCGCGCGCCGCAGGTCCAGCTCGGCGGAGCGCTCCATGTGGCTGACCAGGAACACCTCCACGCGGCTTGCAGTCTGCACTATGACGCATTCCCCGACGCCGGGGATCTTCTTGAACTCCTCTGCCGCCGCGTCCACGTCGTCAAACGCGAACTTTGCAAGCGTGTGCATGGGCACGTTCTTGAACGTGACCCGGGCGTTTACGATGTCAGAGTCCACGCTGCACATATCAGACATTCTCAGTCACGCCACCTTTGAGCGGCCGCCCCTCGCGGTCCTAAATACGTTCATCCCAAGGTAAAAGTTCTCGTGAAGCGACTCGAGGTATTTTATGTTGGCCTTTACGCGCGCCATCTCCCCGGCCACGGATTCCAGATCCTCGCTCTGCCTTAGCTTTCTGAGTTTTGAGTGCAGCTCCTCCAGGTATGACTCGACCCCCCGCTCGTAGTTTGAGACCCCCTCGAACTCTGGGCTCAGGACGTGCTCCGGCACGTACTCGGGGGTCTGGTCCTGCGGGGTCTCGGCATGCCGCGTCAGCGACTCCTGCTGCTGCGGGGTCAGGATGGGGCGCGGGAACCTGTCCTTCTTGTCAAGGAAGAACTCCGGCTCGCCCATGTCGCGGCGGAAGATCTCCTCGGACTCCCTCTTGAACGTGTGGCTGGACTTTTTGGCAACGTCGGCCTTTACCTGCTCGGCGATGGCCTTGTACTCGGCCTCTGCTGCCTCCTCGGCGGCCTTTTTTGCCTCGGCCGCCCTCTCCGCGGCCTGCCTCGCGTCCAGCTCGGCCTGCTCGGCGGCCTTTAGGGCTGCCCTGGCCTTTTCCATGGCCTCGTGCGCGCTTGCGGCCTTGTCCCCGGGGGACTCCCCTTCCTTCTTATCCTCTGACTTTTTTGCAGGCGCAGGCTTGGATGCCGCGGGTTTGGCGGCGTCAGCCTCTTTTTTTGAGTCGGACGCTGGTTTGGCGGCGGGTTTGGCGGCGTCAGCCTCTTTTTTTGAGTCGGACGCGGGCGCGGCGGTATCAGATGAATCCTTTGCCTCGGACAATAAGAGAGGCATCCAACTGCCAGAATTTTAAGATTAGCTCAGGTGGGGCAGGGGGTAGATGCAGACATGCCCTTCCGACGTGGTATGGGTCTTGTGTGCAGCCAGATCGTTTGCGGGATTGTCGCTACCGCCCACCCGATCTGGCAGGGGTGGCACATCGTCAGAATCCGACGCCGGAGCCGCACCGCCAGCTAGGCGAGCCCATTCCTGAGGCGGTCAGACATCCCGTACCGAGTGCATCAGCAACCCAGACGACGCAATCAAGCTGCCATCACGCACACCAGGCTCCTGTGACGTGTATCCGACCCAGTGTAACGCCAAAAACAAGCGGACATGCCACGTTCGGCTGCATTTTCCCTCTGGCGCGTGAAGGGCATCGGTCTTGCCGGGCCCCGTCCCGCGTCTTTTGACAGTCAGAGCCGCGCATCAGGCTCGAACCGTGCAAGAAGGGAATGGCAGGCCGGAATCACAGGAGGGAGCTGAAGTCAATTACGAAACCAGGAATTCAAATGACAGCGCCTGCTGACTGAACCCCAAGTGCCGGTAAAAGTCATGCGAGTCCTTGCGCTGGTTTCCAGACTCCAGCCTGATGCGGTGGCATCCTCGCGTGCCGGCAATCCTCATGCATTCCTCGGCCAGAGCCCTGCCAATGCCCCTGCCGCGGTAATCAGCGCGGACAACTAATTCTGGAATGTACATCTCAGGCCCCGCGTGGTTGCACCTGGCAAGAAACATGATGGACGCAAGCCCCACGACTGCATGGTCGGACTCGGCTACTAGCAGTCCCTTGTCCGCATCCGCGATGTATCCAGCTATGACCCTCTTGAACGCGTCTTCCTCCTGCTTGCCGGCAGGCCTGGGCCTTCCAAGCTCGTACAGCAGGTCAAGTACGAATGGCACGTCGCCGTGGGCGGCATCCCGGATTGCGGCCATGCATCCATGATACAGTCGTCTTTTTTAAGATTTGAAAGGACAGAATTAGTCTTGAAGTGATCAATGTCGCGCGCCAAGCATAGCATATGCTGTGAAAAGAAGATGGCGCCCTCGGCGGGATTTGAACACGCGTCTCAGCCGTGACAGGGCCGAATTCTAGACCTGGCTATACTACAAGGGCACGAGTCTGGCTTCATATGGTGCTAGATTAAAAGTTTGCTCAGGCGTGACCAACCGTCAACTCCCATGGTACCGCCGTCATCGCCCACCCCTCATGGCGACTGGATGGACCGGTACGTGGTTTGTTCGGTGGCCGGCATACCAGACATGGGCGAGGAGAGAGGTCGAACTACATCTGCGTCCTGAAAGGACTAAATTGTACGCACGAAACGCGGTACGCTGTGGGTCTATGGCGCAGCCAGGTAGCGCACCGGACTTTTAATCCGGCTGTCGAGGGTTCGAATCCCTTTAGACCCGCAATCACAGTGGTTACGGGTTCCTGCGCGTCGTTGTCTTGTGATGTGTGGGCGTATCAAGCACGATTCGCCCGTCCGGTAGTGTCCCAGCCAGCCTACACCCGGATGCAATAAGTCGTGCTGCATCCTCTGACGTGTCAGCTACCACCTGGCTTGGCGCATATTGCCGGCGCCTGCAGCGCCTCTAGCACGCGCTCAAGCTGGTCTGGTGCCGCGTCCTCTATCAGCTGGTGTATGCTCTGTTTCTGCTCCAGCACTGGATCTGCTATGTCGTTCTGATCCAGAAACTCTTCGGATCTTGCAAACGCATCTCGCATCTCAGTCATCAACACCTCGGGTAGCAGTCCCTTGTTTGTGGTATATCTTGACTCCATGGTACCCTTGTGGCCCATGAAAAAGACACGAAAGTCGTGTGCAATCTTGCCTTTTGATTCTGCAATCAGCAGCTGTGTGTCAAAGTAGGCGCGCAGGACGTACGGCCTCCACGAGAACCGCGGCCTGAAGACCTTGCGAATCAGGTTGCTAACTTGGTTTGTAGGCAGAAACTCCTTTGCAGAGTTCCTACCGCGATTGGTCTTGTAGAGATGGTCAGGTGCGACCACGGCCGAGTCTCCGTGCAACGGCTCGCCGCATGCCAGGCGGTCGTTCAGGTACGCCACCAGATGCCTTGCGGCAGGACCGGTGGCGAACGTGAAGTACTGGTGCCTAGTCTTTGAGAGCTCGCGTCGTACGACTATGCGTATTGGAGTCCTGATGCATTTTGCTTCTCCTTTGTGGATCACCATGTCAGGCAGGTCCCTCATTCTGAGTCCGTCCGTGCCGTCGTGGTTGCCTATAGACTCGGGCCTTAGTCCTGATTTTGCCATCAAGGATATGATGACAGAATCGCGCAGACCCGCCCGGCCGTATATCTCATCTATCTCACGGGCGTCAGGCACTCTCTCGTTCTGGAGCGTGGGCGTAAAGGTGGATGATGCCACCTTCATCTTTCGCCTGATCTCCACATCAAAGTGGCGCAGCCAAGACTTTACGGTCTTGATCTGCTCCCCAATGTATCCAGGGGACTGTCCCTTGGACTCCATTGCGGTGATGTGGTCCTCGATCAGGTCGGTGGCTGCCCTCAGATCTCGCATGGCCAAGTCGGCCAGCTCTGCAGGAGTCATCTGGTGTGTCTCGCAGAACTTTCCAAGTCTCCTTAGCCTGCCATCTGCAGTGAGCCTGCTTCCTCGTGCGAGGTTGTCATACCATCTCTTGATGTCAGGGTTGGCAAGTAGTCTTGCACGCTTGGTCGTCGTAGTTGTCTTGGCAGTGTTGTTGTCTTTAGTTGATAGTCGGTTTTTTCCCATATCGGTCAGCCTCTCGGCGACTTCATATGGTTCTGCCATGTCTGTACTCGGTATTATAGTTTCAAGCGACCCATCACTGCAATTGCCACATACCTGTCCCAACGCATCGATCTTCAAGATATCATACTATATGATACCCTGCCTTATAAAGGTATCATCATACATGATAACGCTCAATTCAGTTATAAGAGACGCATATCATACAGTATGATAATGACATTTACCATCAAGATCTCCAAGGGCAGAAAGTACCTATACTTTCAAGCAGGCAAAGAATCCATGTACATCAGTCCCAAGAACAATCCGGAAAAGGCCAACCAAGAGAATGTGGTCAGAGCGCTTGAGTACGCATGGGAGCGAGCAGAACATTATCTCGAATCAGTCGATGAATTACTACCTATGTTGCCCGAACATCTCCACAAGAAGCACATGGTAAGAAAGGCGGCCCGGTTGCGGGACAGGGCCAGTACATACGGAGGTACGTTTGACAAGACGTCTGGAGGCAGATCCGATTGAGGCGCCGGCAGATCAAAAGCAAGTCACACCCAATAGATTGTGCGGAATCTGTGGAGGATTGTAGACGAACCAAAGCAATATCAGATCAATACACATCTGTTTACACGATTGCGCCTGACAACATCAGTCATGGAGGAGATCTGTACTGAGTGGAAAGCGCAGATCATCTAGTAGGAACGCAGGTGTACAAGAGCTTCAGAGCAAAAAGAGGCGCACGAAGCTTCAAGCAAGTACTGTAGAACCTGCCAAACAAGACAGTTACGTCTTTGAGAACGAGCAGTGGCAGATGGCAAACAATCTGCGAAACAACATGGATGCGGCCGAATACAAGCACGTGGTCTTGGGGCTCATATTCCTAAAGTACATCTCAGATTCGTTTATGGAACAACATGCCAAGATAAAATCCTCCAAATACGGCGATCCGGAGGACAGAGACGAATATACGTCAGAGAATATCTTCTGGGTTCCCGAGAGAGCGCGCTGGCGAAACATCATGTCCCAAGCCCGCAGCCCTTCCATTGGAAGGATTATAGATGACGCGATGGGCGCCATCGAACGGAAGAATGCCACACTCAAGGATGTGTTGCCAAAAATATACGGCAGCCTCAGAGTAGACAAATCAGTACTTGGACAGCTTGTCGATAGGATCAGCAACATTCCCATAGGGGACGAAGAATCACGCTCTGAGGACGTACTCGGGCGTATCTATGAGTATTTTTTGTCCCAGTTTGCAAGCAGCGAGGGCAAGAAGGGTGGAGAGTTCTATACTCCACGTAGCGTGGTCCGGCTACTAGTGGAGATGCTAGAGCCCTACGACGGCAAGGTCTACGATCCGTGTTGCGGCTCGGCGGGGATGTTCGTCCAGTCAAAAGAGTTCATACGCAGTCATGCCACAAGCAACGGAAACGGTGGCAGGGCCCGCGGGACAATTCGTGTATACGGCCAGGAATCCAACCATACCACATGGCGGCTGGCCAAGATGAACCTGGCAATACGCGGGATAGAAGGAGATGTGAGACATGGAGACAGCTTTCATGACGATCAGCACCCTGATCTAAAGGCAGACTTTATCCTGGCCAATCCCCCTTTCAATGTCTCCAAGTGGGGGAGTGAGCGCCTGCAAGAAGACGTACGCTGGCAGTACGGGATTCCTCCAAAGAACAATGCCAACTTTGCATGGGTGCAACACATGGCCTATCACTTGTCACCTGCCGGAAGAGCTGGGTTCGTACTGGCCAACGGCTCCATGTCATCAAATCAGTCCGGCGAAGGCGACATACGTAGAAAATTGATAGAGGCGAATCTTGTAGACTGCATGGTAGCGCTACCGGGACAGCTCTTTTACTCTACGCAGATACCCGCATGTTTGTGGTTTCTGTCACGTGACCGCGTAGTCCGTCGACGCTCCGCCAAGCATAACAAAGTTTTGTTTATCGATGCACGTAACATGGGCCGCATGATTGACCGCACTCACCGTGTATTGGATGTGTCGGACATCGACAGGATAGCCAACACATATCATTCATGGCGCGGAAGCAAAAAGACAAAGTATACGGATGTCCAGGGGTTTTGTAAGAGTGCCACACTGGATGAAATACGCAGACACGATTATGTTCTTACTCCTGGCCGTTACGTTGGCACCGAAGAGCACTCCGATGACAATGATGAGTCATTTGAGAAAAAAATATTGCGACTGACGTCACAGTGGCACAAGCAACAGTCCGAGGCCCGAAAGCTTGACAGGGCCATCAACAAAAACATGAAAAGTCTGGGGATCATCTCCACAGGTGATGATGCATGAGTCTTGATCTCACATCTCTGGAGGCTTCGGTCGTTCAGTTGGAAGAGGCACTTTCTCTGTGTAACAGTGAACTGTACAAGAACAACCCGCTAATGCACAGACATCTTCGCGCCGCTGCCATTCAGGCCTTTGAATACACTTACGCTATCTCCCTAAAAATGATCATGCGGCATCTAGAAAAAACAACCACACAACCAGATGAGATAAACAATATGTCTTTTAACAATATCATACGGGAGGCATTCGGCAAGGATCTTGTCCGGTCTGATGTTGTTGTTTGGCGCAATTACAGAAAGCAACGCGGAATTACCAGCCATACGTATGACGAAGAAAAGGCGCAGATGATATTTGAGTCAATACCGGATTTTTTAAAAGAAGCTCAATACGTATTAGCTCGATTGCAGGAAAGGAATAATTCACTTGACTAACCCGATCGACATATCACCAATTCATCGGAAGATCATATGCGGCATTCTGAGCAAACATTTGCCATCCAGTGTCAATGTGTGGGTATTTGGGAGTAGGGCAGACTGGACTACAAAAAACTCTTCTGATCTAGATCTTGCACTAGAAGGTGAATCTAAAATGGACTACAAAATAATAAGAATTTTGGAAGATGCGTTTGAAGATTCCGATCTTCCATATACAGTGGATATCATAGATATGAATACCATTAACCACAAGTTTAAACAAATTGTCAGTAAGCAAATGATACCGTTATCTATAGGAAACAATGCAAACAATACTACCGACCAATGGCGCAAAATTCAGTTTGGAAATTGTGCGGAGCTTATACGCGACACAACATCACCAATAAATTTAGCAGATACACCATATGTAGGCTTGGAGCATATAGGCGAAGGTACTCTATCTCTTATTGGTTGCGGTACTGCAAAAGATGTTACCAGTGCTAAAACATACTTTCGATCAGGAGACATACTTTTTGGAAAGTTGCGGCCATATTTTCGTAAAGTAATTCATGTGGATTTTAACGGTATATGCTCAACGGATATTTGGGTAATAAGACCAACTAAGGGAATTAATGCGGATTTTTTGTTTTATATAGTAGCTTCAATGGAATTTGTAAATTTTGCAATGCAGGGTTCAATAGGTACAAAGATGCCACGCGCAAAATGGGAATGGGTTTCACGATATAATGTAAATATTCCACATGTTAGTAAACAGCAAAACATAGCCAATATTTTAAAAATATTAGATAATAAAATTAAACTAAACAAACGTATGAGGCAGACATTGGAAGAAATCTCCCGTGCTCTGTTAAAGTTGTGGTTTGTGGATTTTGAGCCGATCCGTGCCAAGATGGATGGCCGCTGGAAACATGGAAAATCTCTTCCGGGCCTACCTGCGCATCTCTATGACTTATTTCCCGATAATCTAACGGATTCAAAATTCGGTGAAATTCCAGAAGGGTGGACCATAAAGGATTTAACTTACTATTCCACGCTTAATCCAGAGTCATGGTCACGGACAAAAGCTCCTAAAGTAATTGAATATGTGGATCTTTCAAATACCAAATTTGGTACAATTCATTCAACACAGCATTACATATGGAATGATGCACCAAGTAGAGCTCAACGAGTTTTACGATTGGGAGATACAATAATAGGGACTGTCAGACCGGGAAATAACTCCTATGCATTAGTTGGCAGAAACAGACTTACTGGCAGTACAGGATTTGCAGTACTTCGCCCTAGACATGACCGATACAGGGAATTTGTATATCTTGCAAGTACTAATTCACAAAATATTAAACGTTTAGCTCATCATGCCGACGGTGCTGCATATCCTGCAGTTAGTCCAGAAATAATCATGAATACATCTGTTGCATCTTCTAATGACAATGTATTAGATCAGTTTTCTTATATGGTTTCACCTCTTATAAATAAGATATTAAAAATGGATACTGAAGCTCATATTTTATCAAATTTACGAGATGTATTATTGCCAAAACTAATGTCAGGAGAACTACAATTGCCATTATCTACTCACAGGAGCAAAAAATGACAGGGATCAGTGAATCAGAGATCGAAGAACAGACACTTGAATGGCTGTCGGAGATTGGATGGAGTATTCTGCATGGACATGACATTGATACCAATAGGCCGATGAAAGAACGCGACAATATTGAACAGATTGTAGAGGTTGGTACCGAATAGCCCGAAAGTGCCATATCCGGGCTGAATCTGTGTCCCGTCTGTTGTCCTGTTTTGCCGGCTCGAAATAGAAATATATGAATATAATCGCATCCAAAAAATGAAAAAGTATCTGCGCGCAAACGGAAGAAATATAAGATCACACCCAAATTGGTTCGTTAGCAACAATGAAATCCAATAGGGGTGCAATATTTTACAGGAATACCGTGTTTATGAATTTGTCGATGCGCGTGCAAGAATAACATTCGGATTTGCGGCAGGGAAAAACCATTCGATGGTTTATTTCGGATCCGGGGCGCCCGGTGGAAAATTCATTTGTGCAATTAATTCCACCGGGTTGGATGCGCCCGTCACGGGACCGGCCGAGCCATCCGCAACTGTTCGCGGCCGTATGAAAGGAGGAGGGGGCGTGCGGAATGACTGAAGAACACAACAGGCGCCCCGGTTATTGGCGGTATTATGAGCTGGCCGAAAAGACGATGGATTCGTTCATGGATGCATCCCTGCTCGATCTGCTGCGCGATCATCCGCATCCCGCGCGCAGGACGTCCGCGCTCGGCACCAAGCCGACGCACTCGGAGGAAAAGCTCGACTTTGCGTGCCTGGACATGACGTCCGAAAACGATCCGTACCGCTCGGCCTCCCGCGGGCTGCAGCGCATGAGGCACGTCTGGGACGAGCCGGTTCCGACGCACAAGACGCTGGTCGAGCACATGCAGACCGTGGACACGGACTGGCTGGACTTTATGGTTGCAAAAACGGCGTTTCTATGCCTGAAAGAGCTCGCAATATGCGGGGCCACTGCCCCGCTGGGCGCCGACAGCAGCGGGATCGAGACTGCGAGGTATGAATACGCCGAGGCGCCGGAGACCACCCTGGATGATTTTTTGCCCGCGGACGAGGAGCGGCCCAGGCGCAAGGAGTACCTGAAATACCACATCACGGCCGTGCTCGGCCACCAGGTCATACTCACCGCGATTACAACCCCCGGCAGCGTCCACGACAGCAAAATGCTGCCAGTCATGCTCAAAAAGCTCAAAAGGTTCGGGTTTGACTTTTCCGGCAGGTACTTCAACGCGGATCGCGGATACGACTCGGATGAAAACTCCCGGGAGATATTCGAAAGCGGCATGCTCCCAAACATCAGGCAGCGGGAGTACCGGAGCCGGCGGGGCGCCCCGCCGCCAAACCCCGCGAAAACATACAGGGAGCTGGCCGCGGGAATGTTCAACCCCGCCGAATACAAGCAGAGGTCGTTTATCGAGGCAATATTCGGGGCCGAGGAGGTGAATCGCCACCAGCTGCACTGCAGGTTCCTCTTGGAGGAGAACAAAAACAGGTTTTCCAAATTCCGCGCCATCGCGTGGAATCTGAGGGCGCTGCACCGGTTCCGGTGCGCCAACGAGCTCGGAATTCCAATACCGTCGTACGGCGTTTCAAGGGATGACAAATGCACAGATAATCAGGATTTATTGGCTCCGTCCATCCCTATAAATTAGATCATATTAATCTGCCAGTTGGCTGGGCTGGCACGACGAATATCGTCATTCGGTACCAACCTCCCAAACGACTACAATGTGGGCATTGGCCTGTCGTGCGACAGGCCGAATCTGTCGACCGTTTCCAGCGATAAAGTGGCAGTTGCCATCGGCAACATTGCCGCACAGTGTGTCATAGATGGGCGCGTGAACGACGGCTTTAACCAGCCCCTTGATGGGACGACGAACCTTATGTTCGTGGACACGACCGGTTACAAGCCGGTCAACTCTCCCGACAACTTGGTGGATCTGTCAAGATGGCAGCCGTTGACGTCGACCACCAGCGATGGGCTGGTACTCACGCAGCAGTTCATCACCCCGCAGTGGGCCAACACAGTGCCGTACAGTATTGACGACCCGCGCCAATACCGCGCCAATCCGCCCGTAAAGAGCGACTATTACTCAAACGGGGGGGACTACAGGGCGCAGGCATGGGAGGTAGTGCGTGAAGCTGCGAACTTGGATGACAGAAAGAAGATGCTGGCCGAATACTTTGACAACAAGGCTCGCGAGACACTGTTCTTCCCGGCAGTGGAGGCGGTGCCAAAAAGTGACATGCGTGATCTTGTCGTGACCAACTCGTGCCCGCCGCCCCATACCGAGTGCATGAACACTCGGGACTTTTGGCAGCTGGACTTTATGCTGCACATTGCGCAGTTTGACGCGGGCATTGTCGTGTGGCAAGAAAAGGCCCGGTATGACGCCGTACGGCCGACAATTGCAATCCGGAACGCATTAGCCGACGAGACGGTTACTACATTTGACGGTAGAACGGTTCAGGGAAGTGAGTGGTCGCCCTACCTGAAGAAGGGCGACCATCCAGAGTATCCATCTGCTACGACTTGCTTCTGCGCAGCCCAAGCGGAGGCATGGAAGAGGTACCACGGCGGCAGCGATACCATTCCCGACGTCAACGGGAATGGCCTCCCCGATGACTTGGCCGGCATGCTGCGCAAAGGAACTTCGATACATGAGCCCGGCATAACGCCGAGGGTTGACCTATCCATCTCATTTGCAACGTGGAGCGAATACAAAAAGACTTGCGCCGACAGTCGCGTGTGGGGCGGCGTGCACTTTAGGGACGCTGTAGATGCGTCAATGGACCTCTGCGGCGATATAGGTAGAGTTGCATACGAATACTTCGACACACTGCTGGATGGAACCGCTGAACTCAAGCAACCTGCCTTGATGGGACTGGCGCCGGATCCAAGGCTTGACGAGCCACACTTTACTGTCGCCGGTAAGACGCTGGCTTGCAGATAGCTCTTGCGTTACTGGCAGCCGGTCGGTTGCTTGTCAGAGCATAATGGCAAGCGCCGCCAGAGCCGCGCGCCGCCAGGACCGGCGTCAGGCCGCCCAAGGCTGCGACTCGAGATAATCTATGTCGCCCATCAGATCGTCAAGCTTCTTGGACGTGGCCACTACGGAGCGGAACTGCTCGTACATCTCGTACTCCTCCTCCTTTGAGAGTATCTCCGCCTCGGCCCTGTCAAAAAAGTCCTCCTCCTTTGAGAGGTGGTCGGATATGTATACGGAGTACGCCCTCATATACCGGGCAATGGGCTCGCGCGCGTTCAGGTCGCTCCCCTCCTCCTTCCAGCGCCGCATGTACCGACGCAGCTGCACCGCGACGCGCCTGGAGAACTCGTGCTCTACCAGCAGCACGTGCATCTCGCGCCTCAGGTGGTCGTAGCTTGCGACGCACGGAAAGTACGAGTCCTCCTCCCGGGAGTAATGCACGGCGTCAAGAAACTCCTCCATTACGCGCGCAATCTTTTCAACGTCGCCGAGCGGGACGTCCCCGCCGCCGTATAACGCGGTATAGCACTTTGTGACTATGCTGTCGAACCTGCGCACCTGTATGTGGTCACGCCGCAGCTCCTCCGTCGCGCTCAACGTCACGCGCGGCGCAGTCGGGGCTTAATAATGATCGGGTGGCGCCGCCGCGCGCGCCGGGACGATAAAGAAAAACTCGGGTGGCGGAGTCAGAGATCAAGCGAATCCTTGAGCCCCTTGTACCTGTTCCGTATGGTAACCTCTGTCACGTTTGCCGACTCTGCTATGTCGCGCTGGGTCTTGTCCTCCCCGTTCTTGACGCACGACAGGTACAGCGCCGCGGCCGCAAGCCCCATCGGATCCTTGCCGGCGGAGACCTCGTTCTCCTGCGCCTTTTTGAGGACTTTTATTGCGTACCTCTTCGTCTTCTCCTCTATCCCGATCCTGCTTGCAATCCTTGCAACGCACTGGATCGAGTCCGTGACGGGCATCCTCAGGTCGAGCTCCTTGACAAGCAGCCGGTAGCACCTCGCGATGTCCTTGCGCTTGATGTTGGCGGCCTGTTCCACGTCCTTGAGGTTTCGCGGCGTGGCGGTCTCCCTGCATGCCGCGTACAGGGCGGATGCCATCAGGGCCGATATGGAACGGCCCCGCACAAGCCCCTTGTCGAGCGCCTTTCTGTATATGTAGGCGGCCTTCTCGATCACGGGATCCGAGATTGCCATCTTGTCCTTTAGCCGGTTGAGCTCGCTGAACGCCTGCCTGAAGTTGCGATCAACCGGCTCGTGCACCTGGCTGCGGCTGTCCCACGTACGGAGCCGCTCTATGGTACTCTTCATGGTCGCGGCAAGCGGGCGCCCGGAGGCGTCCTTGTTTAGAGGATTGATGATGGTGGCAAGCCCCATGTCATGCATTGTCAGCGAGGTCGGGGCCCCGGCCCTTGCACGATCACCGTGCTCGTCCTGGGCAAACGAGCGCCACTCAGGGCCCGACTCCTGCAGCTTTTCAGATACCACGTAGCCGCAGGTGGAGCAGAACATCTCTCCAGACTCGTTGTCGGTGACCATGACGCCCTTGCACCTGTTACACAGATCTTTTGATACACTTACCATGGCTATTAACCTCAAAAAGTGGTCTTTATTAATCATGAACTCATTGCGGCGTCCTACCGTGGCGTTACAGGCACGCACATGCCAAGACGCCTGCGCGGCCGCGGGCGCGGACGGGAACCTGCGGGCAGTGTATTATTATCAAAGCGCCCCCATAAGGAGGCATGAGGGATCGGTTGCCGCCGCCGTGGCCCGCCGGCCGGATCCCGGCCGGCATGCTGGCACTCGTGGTGGTGGCAGTGGCCGTCGCATATGCGGGAGCGTCCGCGCCGCACGCGGCACACGCAGAGGCGGGATCCCTCGTGGATGCGCACTCCGTCGAGGGCGGAATAAACATAGAGATAACATATCCTGACGGCCTGGTCGCGGGAAGGGAGGGAACCGTCTCCATCCTCGTCAAGAACAACGGCTGGGAGGACAAGCAGGACATCTCCTTTGAGGTGTCGCTGTCCGACGACAGGGCAGTCGGCGCCGACCCCCCCGACGCCCTAGCCATAGGGCGGCTGGCCGAGGGCGGCTCGTACGGCAAGAGCATTGCCATATCCGCGGCCGACGACGCGGGCCCCGGCACGCACTACCTGAACCTGCGTTACACGCACGTCCTGGTTGCAAACAACGAGGAGCCCCAGGCGCCGTTCTTTTACGACATAGCGGTTCCGATCAAGATAAAGGGAGACGCGAGCGTCAGCATCCGCACGCAGATGCCAGAGTCGATATTCGGCAACGCCGAGTTCCCAATTACGGTCGAGGTCTTATCAAACGACATTGATCTCAGGGACGTACGGATCAGGATAATACCGCCGTCGGACATCGAGTTCCGGGGCGAGACACTGCACGCGTTCTCAAAGATAGAGAGGGGGGTGCCCGTCAGCATAACCTCGAGAATAGTCACGCCGGCAGAGGAGGTACCCACGGAGTACAAGCTGCCGTTTGAGATTACGGTCCAGTACGTGGACGACGTAGGGGAGGAAAAGTCCGACGCGCAGACCGTGTCGGCGGTGCTGCGGCCCAGGATGTTCATGGAGCTTACAGCCGAGGGGGGCATATGGCTTGGGAGCATCTTCATCGCGCCCTACGTGAGCATAGGCACGATAGCGGGGATCCCCGCGGGCGCGGTCATCTCAATACTGCTAAAGCGGAGGTTCGGCGGGGACGGGGGGCGCAAAAGGTAACGGGGCCGGGAGCGGCCGTCACCTACCTGCGCCGGACGGCGCCGGCTCCCCGTTATCGCACCTTGCGCGTATGGCCTCCGTATACCTCTGGCTGTACTCGTTGAAGAGACGTATCTTGTCCTGGGCCAGCGCCATGGCGCCGGGCCTGCCGTTGACGGCGGAGTTCGCGTCCACCTGTTCTGCAAGCAGCCGCCGGAGCTTCCCCGCGTCGGCGCCCGCAAGTCCCGCCAGCAGCACCTCGAGCTCGGAGGCAAGCATGTCCCGGGTGTCCGGAACGGCGGGCGGCTGGGCGCCGATGATCTCCCTTGCCATGATGCGCCCGAACACCCTCCTGTCTAGATCCAGCAATGCATGGCCGCGGTGCGGAGGCCGTATAAAAGGCGCGGCGGCGTCCCTTAATTACAGTTTTATAGGTTTGAATTTTCCGCCCTGACAATGGTTCTCAACCTGAGGTGCGCAGACTATGGCTTTGAGTGCGGTTTTGCCCTTAATGCCAAAGCGACTGCAGATACCATTCAAAAACTGAGGCATCATTTCGAGGAGGAGCACGGGATAGACTATACCACCGAGGCCGTAATCCAGATGGTGACCAACCGGGGGCACACGCTGGACTCCATAAGGAGATAGGCCGCTGCCCGCCCGTCATCCGGTTTCTCCCGGACTAGGGAGATGGCCGCTGCCCGCCTTGCTCCCCGTCCCCGTTTCCCCGTTCCCGGCCCGCGGCGGCGTCATCCACCTTGCCGGTACCGCCGCATGAGGAGCACGCGTATCTGCGCGTCTTGCGGAACAGCATGCCCGTCTTGCGCTCAAGATATCCGGTACCGCCGCATGAGGAGCACCGCGCCGGCGGGCGGGGGCGGGATCGGCTGCGGCGGCGTGTCGTCTGGCGGGCGGCCCTGCCCTTCTTGGACGGATCCTTGCGCGTATACTTGGCCGACTGCTTCCTGATGTGGCCGCTCTTGCGCGGCATGTCCGGCCCCGCGCCGCGGAGATCCGTTATGCTGTTGTACGCCCACACCACCATCTTGTACATCTCTATATCGCCCGAGGGCCTGTCGGGGTGATACTTTAGTATGCAGCTGCGGTACTTGGCCTTGATCGTCTCGGGGGGATCCAGCGGCGAGGCTCCAAGTACGTCATACGGGTCCGCATTCATGGCAGGCGACTCCGATACTACGCCAGTATATTCATGTCTTGGGTTGCCGCCGCCGTGGGGGTGCAGCTCCGCCTTGCAGGCCACGGGTCAGATCTCGCGGGTAAAAGGCACTCCAGATTCGGATATACCTCCTTATATAACGCGGGGGCGCAAGGGTATGTATGACCGCCATGCTGGCGCCGGACCTGCGGGCGGGCGCGGAGAGACGCGGGGGCGCCGTGCGCGGTGCCATCATGAGGCACGCGGGGTGCATGACATGGGAGACCTGTACTGGCTGAACCCCGCTGTCGCCAGCGCCCCCATCACCGCTTCTGGCATACTTGCGAGGCTGGAACTTGCAACGGACGCGCTTGACTCCGCGATTGCGTCCATAAAGGGGCAGGTGCGCGACGTACGCGAGCGCAACAGGAGGCTGGCCCCCAGATACGACCCCGGCAACGAGGCGCACACCAAGTCGATTGGCCTGGAGCACATGATGTCCGTCATGCTTGAGGCGCTGATCCGCGCGCGCAGGAGAATGATGACGCCTGTCACGGCGCGCCGGATGCCCCGCATGCTGCTGCCTGCGCTGTATGTGGCGCGCACCGCGCACATGCAGCTGTCCCAGGACGCGACGCCCGAGTGCCAAGGAAGCCTGCACGACGCATCGGCCCACTTGGGCGGCATCATCCTCGATGCGGCCATGATAACGGGCTCCAACCTGAGCCTTGGCTGGTCCAACGCGGAGGTCTCGGCGATATTCAATCAGGCGAAGTTGACCGTCGACTCTAAATTAAGAAAACAGTATAACAAGCTGGAGATACCGGCAACGGGCAGACGGTACTACTAGGCGAGGCACAAACTAGCAGCGACATGCTATACGGAATGCCCCGTGCCGAATGACGGGATGCGTGTATGGATGTGGGGCCTGCAGATTTGCCGGCGTTCTATCGGTACGAAGATGCAGACGACGCTTGCAAGGGAGTTAGAAGATGCAGGGAAGGATTCCCAGGGGGAATGTGCGGCGGTGGCCTATAGTATGGAAAGTAGGTCCGCTATACACAGCGGCCAAACAGGCAAAGAAAAAGAGGGGGTGCGGATGACTCAGTCTACCTTGACCGTCTTTCCGCGGTTTGTGTCTTCGGCCAGGCCGAAGGTGATCTGGAGAATGCCGTTGCGGTAGGACGCCTTGGTGAAGCTGGTGTCGACCCTGCGATCAAGGGGGATCCGCATCTGGTACCTCTTGCCGCCCCCGCCCTCCGCGGAGACTGACACGTGTCTTTCCTCAACTGCGATCTTGATGTCGCGCTTCTCTACACCGGGCATCTCGGCTATCATCTTGACAACCTTCCCCTTCTCGTCGACTATGGTGTCCACCGGTAGCGCCCTGGCCTCGGCGGAGTCTGCTGCATCGGCCAGGGTGGGTCGGCGCCCCGCAGGCCTGGCGTTTCCGTACTTGTGTATGACGGGACGGCCGTCCGGCCCCGTAGTCATTACGAGGCCATAGTACCGCACGCCGGGATTCTGGGGCCCGTCGGCACTCTCTTCGTGGTCTGCACAACAGGCGCCCTTCTCGCAGGAGCCTTCCATCCCAAAGAAGGGATCAAAGAGGAACCTACTCAGGAGCCTGTTCGTCTCGTTCTCGAAGAACATGTCATATTCACCTGTTTATGTAATATATATTACATAATATAAGTATTATTCCAATAGTAGTATAATATTACAAAAGACTATTATAGTTTACAGACTGTAATATGGCATGCGGACAGTCGGAGCCTCTGTCTCGGACACCATAAAGGAGATCATAACGAGGAACCGCCCCATATACGACTGCATGAGGATGGATCTGATCAACTATACGGCGCTGGCAGTGAGGATCCAGCCCGAGGTGGAGCGCATGCTCGGCGGCCCCGTCAATCTGAACACGATTGTGGTGGCCATCAAGAGGTATGCGGACCGGCTCTCGGCCCGGGAGGACGTAGCCGGGGGGGAGTCGGTGCTGAAGAACGCAAGGGTGGTACTGACTGACGGGATGATGGACATCAGGTTCTCAGCAGAGGAGTTTGACAGGTTGGGCGGGGCGCCCGAGATGCTTGCAAAGTTTGCAAAGATGGGCGGCAACTATGAGTTTTTCAGGCTGTCGGACTCGTTTAGGTTCCTTGCCGAGGACATGGAGGACGTAAGGGAGATGTTCAGGAGCATGTTTAGGAATGAGACGGGGGCCGGTGGCCGGGGCGGTCATGAGGAAGAGGGGATGTTCAGCACGGGCCTGGCCAAGATTAGGATCATGCTGCCCTCCGCCGCGCGGGCCGGAAGCGGCCCGTCTGACATTGTGTCCCACGTGGCCGAGATACTGCATGCGGCGGGAATAGAGATTGTCAACGCGTATTTCGGCCAGGACGGCATCACGGTCATACTGAGGGAGAAGGACGCTGCGCGCGCGTACGGGGTTCTGCGCGCCGACGCGTCCCGGGCCAGAGTATGAATTCACACAGCATATATTGTGACCGCGGACGCGGGGCGCTGCTTGGTGTCTGACAGCGGCGGCGGCATCGGAGACAACGGGCGCGGGGCCGCCAAAACCAGAAAAAGAATAGTGATTGTCGGCGGCGGCTTTGCCGGCGTCGAATGCGCGCGCCAGCTAGAGTCCGAGCTTGGCGACGATCCCGGCATCGATCTGGTCATGATAAACGAGGACAACTTCCTGCTCTTTACGCCCATGCTTCCCCAGGTCGTGTCGGGGATGATCGAGACTAGGCACATTGTTACACCCATACGGACCATCTGCAAGAGGACGCGCTTCTTTGAGGGCAGGGTAAAGGGCATAGACCCGTACGCGAAGACCATAACCGTGTGGGGAGGGGGCGGTGCCGGGCGCCTGACCATACATTACGACTTTGCGGTGGTGGCGCTCGGAAGCGAGGCCAACTTCTTTGGAATGCCCGACGTCGAGAGCAACGCCTTTACGATGAAGACGCTCAACGACGCGGCCGAGCTCAGAAACAGGGTGATTGACATGCTTGAGAGGGCCGAGAACGAGACGGATCCCGTGCTACGCAGGCACCTGCTGAACTTCGTGGTGGTCGGGGCAGGCTTTGCAGGCATCGAGACCGCGGGAGAGCTTATGGACCTGCTGCACGACGCGCACAGGCACTACCGCTCCGTAGGAAAGGACGACGTAAAGGTCGTGATACTGGAGGCGCTGCAGGAGATACTTCCCGGATTCGACAAGAACCTGGCCGCATTTGCAAAGAAACGAATGGAGGAGAGGGGGATAGAGTTCAGGCTGCAGTCCGCCGTAAAGGCGTTTGACGGGGAGGAGATAACGGTAAGGAATCTGGCGGGGGGCAGCGACAGTGGCGGCGGGCCTGAGGAGGAGGAGGAGGAGAACGGCGATGGCGATGATGGTGACGAGGTGATAATGTCAAAGACCCTGATCTGGACGGCGGGCGTCACGCCCGTCAACATGATCAAGAGGGCCATGCTAAAGACGCAGAATGGAAAGGTCATAGTGGACGATTACCTGGAGGTGCCCGGGTTCCCGGGAGTCTTTGCAGTCGGGGACTGCGCGCTGTTCGTCGACCCGAATACGGGCAGGCCCGTCCCGCCCACCGCGCAGCTGGCGGAGGCCCAAGGCAAGACGGCCGCCAAGAACCTGACTGCGCTGATAAAAAACCGCGAAAAGGAGAAGTTTGAGTTCAAATCCAGGGGCCAGATGGCCGTCATAGGCAAGAGATCCGCGATCGCGTCCGTGTTTGGCATGAACATGTCCGGATTCTGGGCCTGGCTCATATGGAGGAGCGTCTACCTCTCAAAGATCTCGTCGGGGGAGAAGAAGATCAGGGTGCTGCTTGACTGGATGATCGACCTCTTCTTTAGCAGGGACATATCCAGGCTAAAGCTGGCAAGGCGCGAGACCGAAAAGGATTACAGGGTGCTGGACGAGGTGGACGATATGTGGTGACGGGGCCGTGCGCGTCACGCAGGAGTGACGGCAGTACCAAGGCACTGCCCGCACTACGGAGCCATGCGGCGCAGTCTCCTAACGGTTACAACGACCGCCGCGGAGGGCGCCGCGACGTACAGTCCGGCGTTAAGCAGGATGACAACAGAGCCGTACGCAATTACGTCCAAGTCTGAGCCCGCCTCTGCCGCGCCCAGTATGGAGAGCGAGGATATCATGGGCGTGATGAACGCCCTTACCGCATCCCTGAACGCGGGATGTTCGCGCTGGAGATCCGCCACGGCAGGTGAGAACGAGTAGTACACCGAATTGAATCCCGACATGAACGCCGCGCCAGAGCTGGTGGACATGACAGTGCCGTCCCTCAGTTCGCGCATAGACTGTATCTGGGGCTCAAGTTCGGAACCAAACGCCGCAGTTGCGATAAGGCACCCCCCGGCCTCTGTCTCGTCCGGCGCGGCCTCTGTCTGTTCCTGTGTCGGCGATGGCGATGGCGGATCGGCCGGGGTCGCCTCAGATGGGGTGGCCTGCGCCGCTGCCTCCTTTACTGCAAACGTATCTAGCATCCTCTGATAATGCGGCATCATGTCGTCAAACCTTTCTGGGATGTTGGCATATGACAGGGTATAGTACTGCCCATCCCCGTACACAAGAGTCTCGATGAGTGAGACCTTGGCGGTCACGTTGTTCAGTGTGATGGTCTCGGTCACCCGCATGGCGTGGGCCTGCATGCCCGCCACTACGGTCGGTTCCTGCTCAAACGTCGCAAAGTCCTCGGCGCTCAGCACCTCACGGATCTCCGCCGTTCGGGCACTAACTAGCTGCTCCAGCGTAGACTGGCCCGCATCGTTCACAAACACATAGATCTGCGGGGTTCCCCCGGCGGTCCGCGGCCCCACTGCAACGACGTCGGGCACGTCGGGATCCGAGCGCCCCGGCTCCTGCACTAGCCAGCCGGGGGGGGCTGCAAACGTGATGCCGAGGCGGGGGCTGTCATAGATCTGCTCGCCGGAGGTAGAGGGGGTAAGCGGATCCTGCGCCGGCTGCTGCTGCTGCGCTGGCGGCTCAGCCGGTTCACCGGGCAACGACGCAATGGTAGAGCGGTCCGCCATGCGTATACTCTGGATTCTCACGGGCTCGGGGTCGACGGGCCTGTCCTGAGCCCCCGTCTCCGCTGCCGCAATGGCGTCAAGTGTCTCAAAGCTCTGCTCTGTTACGATCCTCCCAAACACGGTGTACTGCCCGTCAAGAAAGTTAGAGTTCTGGTGGACTATGAAGAACTGCGATCCGGCGCTGTTGGGATCCTGACTCCTTGCCATCGAGACTATGCCGCGGTCGTGCGGGATGTCGTTGAACTCGGCGTCCACGGAGTGCGGGGGGCCTCCGATCCCCCACGTGCGCGGGTCACCGCTGACCGTGTTGGGATCCCCGCCCTGTATCATAAACCCTGATATGATCCTGTGAAACAGCGTGCCGTCGTAAAAGCCGGACTCTGCCAGGGCGACAAAGTTGGACACGTGGTTGGGGGCCGCTGCCGGAAAGAACTCTATTATGATCGTGCCCATCTGCGTCTCCAGTACCGCCACCCTGTCGTCGGCTTCCGCAGCCTGGGCGTAGGCCTCCGCGGTGCCCTCTGCAAAAGGCAGGGCCGACGGCGCATGCAGCAACGCCAAGCAGCAGACGGCAGCCAGGGCGGCGCACGCGACAGACGCCCGTAAAATTCCAGTATTCTTCATGTACAATGACGGATCGACACCCGCCTCCATAAAAGCCGTTGTCTGGCGGCGGGCGCCGTATGGCCCGCGCCCTTGTGGTGTGGCAGGGCAGGATCAGCTGCCTTTCCCGTGTGGCCGCACGTAGGGAGGGGCGGGGCGCGGGGGCGGGGGCAAAAACACGACGGGCGCCGCATTCTATTTATAAAAAGCCGGAGTTCCTGCCAAAGCATGGGTCCCGACGAGAAAATTCACGCGCACCTAGTCTCGATATGGAGGGAGTCACAGGGACTCTTCTCGGTGGGGGGCAAGGAGGGGATGCTCTTTCTTACCGACCGGCACATCGCGTTTGTACACAAGACGGAAGCCAGCATGAACTGGTGGAAGGCAATAACGCAGAGGCAGGTTGTAAAGTTCATCAGGTCAAAGAACACCATGATCCGTCACGACGGCTACGGCGAGGACGACTTGGCCGACGACTTGGCCGACGACAGGAATGTGGAGGTCCCGTACGAGGATGTCGTGGGGATCAGCAGCGGGGAGAAGACGTGGGGCAGTGTCCTGCACCTAGAGTACCGCTCCGGCAACAAAAGGGAGAAACACCAGTATTCGGTCGCGCAGGACTGGGTCAAGTATCCCGCAAAGGAGCCCACCAAGTACATGAAGGTAGACTGGGAGCCGTTTGTGGAGTTTGTAAATAAGAGGCGGCGGCAGCTGGCGACGTAGGGGTGTGGTCGTCGTGGCAGAGGGACGCGTTTATGCGGTGGGCGTGGGGCCTGGATCGCCAAGGTACCTGACCGCCATAGCGGAGGAGATCATCAGGGGATGCGACATTGTGGTAGGCTATGAATACACGCTCAGGACCATACGGCACCTTCTGGGGCCCGGCAAGACGGTCCACACGGTTACGATGTCAAGCCAGGAGGGGGTTCTGCAGTCAGTCGCCGCCGAACTCAGGGCGGGCGCGGAGGAAAAGACCGTGGTGGTCCCGTTTACCGGCGATGCAAGCTTTTCAGAATCGGAGGTGGTCGACAGGCTCGCCGAGATATTTGGCAGCGTGCAGATAATACCCGGAATCAGCTCGGTCCAGGTGGCGGCCGCCATGGCGGGGGTGCCGCTTGACAAGTCGAGGGTCATCACCATGCACGTGACGTCTCCCATAGAGGGCAAAAAGGAGGAGATGCGCCAGGCGTTGGCGTCGGGGCTGAGCGTGGTTCTCATCCCGCGGCCCTGGCCCAAGAGGCCGGACAAGCACTTCATGCCGTCGGAGGTGGCGGCGCACCTCAGAGAGCACGGCTTTGACACGGGCGCCATGCGCGTGAGCGTCTTTGAGTCCCTTACCACCGAGCAGCAGACCAGGTTTGACGGAACCGTAAGCGAGCTTGAGGGCAGGGAGTTCTCCGATCTGTGCGTGGTG
This sequence comes from Nitrosopumilaceae archaeon, assembly GCA_022823825.1. Classification (GTDB taxonomy): domain Archaea; phylum Thermoproteota; class Nitrososphaeria; order Nitrososphaerales; family Nitrosopumilaceae; genus Nitrosopumilus. Next base: position 52,500 of record JAJEHG010000012.1, read on the forward strand.
GTGTTCAACCAGTCGGAACCGGACTCTTACATGAACTACAGGTGGCAGTGGGACGGCGACGGCAGCCGCTAGCGGAACCCCACATCCAGAGACTCCTCTATCATAAAGAACTCTACGTAGCCGCCCGCCAGCAGGAGCGCCACCACGATGCCCGCCTCCAAAAGCAGGGGGCGGAGGTGCTCCGACAGGGCGGCCCTCCTTACAATCGTAATTGTCATCAGTATGCTCCTTGACATTGCCAGTGAGTACGCGGAGATCTCCATCAGTCCGAACGGGGTGAGAAACAGCACGGCCAGGGGCGACACCCCCTCAAGCTCCGGCATAGTGGTCTCCAGTGCCGCGAACACCAGTCCGGTGGACCAGGCGGACAGGAATCCCCACGCCAATCCGGCGCCCGGGACAAACATGAGCAGCGCGATCATGGTGTTGTGCAGGAATATCCCAAACGCGTCTATATCCTCCACCAGCGCCTCGAACTCGGACAGCAGCATCTCGGCGTCGGCGTCGGAGACGTCGGACGTGGTGCCCAGCACGAACACGGCGGTAAAGGCGACAAGCAGCGCAAGGAACGCCGCGATCCTAGCCTGGATTCTCTCCATGGTACGGCCCGGAGAGCTTTCTATTTGTTGTTTGGCAAAACGGCCAAGGATGGAGGTAGCACAGCGGCGCGCTGTTACGGCGGGGACAGATTAATTATCGGCGCCAGCGGTTATTCTGCAATGGGGTGGAACCGCAAGGACGCGCTGAGATACGCGCTGAGCAGGGGCGTCCAGATAAGCCCCCGCGCCTTTGAGATCCTAAGGAACGTCCCGTCAGACTCGCTTGAGGGCGTGATCAAGACGATGGTACACGCGGCCAAAAGGGAGTCCAGGGCCCAGATGACGGCAGACGACCTTGAGGAGCACCTGGGCCTCAGGGTGGACGCAGAGGTGGATGCGGACCTCAGGGTGCTGTCGGATCCCACGGGGCATACCACCACGGCCGAGGGGGTCGACGGGTACGGCGCCCTCTTCGCCAGCAGGTATGAAAAGCTAAGGTCCATAATCTCTGCCAGGCCCGAGTCCAAGAAGATCAAGTCCGTGGAGGCCGTCAGGAGATCGGGCGGCGTAAAGGACGACGAGGACGTCTGCGTGGCGGGGCTGATCAATGACAGGGATGTCAGGGACGGCAGGGCCGAGATCCGCTTGGAGGACCCCTCGGGAATGCTGCCCATACCCGTGTACAACGACGAGCTGCAAAAGGAGGCCGGCTCCCTGATGCGGGACCAGATGGCAATGGTGAGGCTGGGAAGGGGCAAGAGGGGCGTCTTTGCCAAGGAGATCATTCTGCCCGACACCCCGGCCCACGTGCCCAACAGGTCTGAGACGGGCGCCTGGGCGGCCCTGATCTCCGACCTTCACGTCGGTTCAAAATACTTCATGGAGGAGGAGTTCAGGGGGTTTGTGGGCTGGCTCTCGGAGGCGGACGCGGTTGCAAGGAACGTGCGGTTCGTCCTGATATGCGGCGACGTGGTAGACGGGGTGGGAATCTACAAGGACCAAGACAAGGAGCTGGAGCTGGACACCGTCGAGGAGCAGCTGGGACGCCTCGAGGAGATGCTCGCCGAGATACCGGAGCACGTCAAGGTCATAATCTCCCCCGGGAACCACGACCCCGGAAGAAGGGCCCTGCCCCAGCCGGCAATACCAGAAAAGTACTGCCCGGGACTGTGGCGCCGCGAGAACATAACCATGGTCGGAAATCCCGCCGTGGTCTCGCTCAACGGCGTCAGGGTCCTGATGTTCCACGGGCAGTCAATTGACGACATAGTCAGGGTTACGCCGGGCCTCAGTTACGACGAGCCCATTGCGGTAATGGAGCTCCTGCTAAGGGCGCGGCACCTGAGTCCCATATACGGGGAGAGGACGCCCATTGCCCCCGAGCTTGAGGACTGGATGGTCATAGGGGACGATGTCGACATATTCCACTCGGGCCACGTGCACAGGTGGGCAGTCAGCAAGTACAGGGGCACCCTGCTCGTCAACTCGGGGGCCTGGCAGCGCCAGACGCCGTTCCAGGCCAGCGTCGGCATAGTGCCCAATCCGGGGATTGCCGCATTGGTCAACCTCAAGACGTACGAGCTCAAGAGTCAGAACTACAACGGGTAGGCGGGTCAGAGCAGTCCCTGCAGGGTCAGATCCTCGGCAAACGCCTTCTTAACCGTCTGGGGAGCGACCGTCAGCCTGTGCTTCTTGGTCCTGCCGTGCACGCCCTGGCTTGCCACCCTGCCGGATATGATGCCTGACAGCTCTATCTCGCTTAGCATCTGTGTTACGCGGCGCTGTGTGAGCGGGCCTGCCGCCGCGTCCCTGCACAGTGACTTGTAGTGTGAGTAAACCTCACCCGTGGAGCTGGCCTCGCTCCTCATTATTGCGAGTATCAGCAGCTTCTCGTGGAGCGGGTACGACCGCAGCACGGTCAGCTCCTTGTCCTCCTCCATCTTTTTTGAGGCCTCCCTTACGTGTTCGACCGTTACGGTCTGGCTGTCGGTGCCGCCGCCGTCGCCTCCCCCCGCCCTCTCGGCAATCTCGCCTGCGATCCGCAGCAGGTCTATCGCCCGCCTTGCGTCGCCGTGCTCCGAGCCTGACAGGGCCGCGCACAGGTTCAGTGCCGGTTCCTCCACCGCGTCGGGGGCAAAGGCCGCCGCAACCCTCCCCTCCAGTATCTTTTTGATCTGCTCCGTGGTGTAGGTGGTAAAGACGGCCTCCTCGTCGGCTAGCCTGCTTATTACGCGCGGATCAAGGTTCTCCTTGAACGAGAGGTTGTTTGATATGCCCACTATGGTGAGGGTGCCGCGGTCCAGCCTCATGTTCGCACTGGTCAGCTGGTACAGGATGTCCTTGCCCGTCCTGCCCACAAGCTGCGCTAGGTGGTCGATCTCGTCTATCACAAACACGACGTTGAGCCCGCGCCCGTCAACCTCTTCAAGTATCCGCTTGAACACCTCCCCTATGGCGAGTCCCGTGACGGGCAGCCTCTTCTGGTCCATCCCGAGCTGCTTGCCCAAGCTTACGAGCAACCCGCCCAGCGTCGTCTCATCCTTCGCGTTGGAGTAGACGAGGCGTATTGGGAATTTGGAGTCTGCCGCCCGCGCTTGGATCTGTGATATCACCTTGCGGACTACGAGCGTCTTGCCCGTCCCCGGCTTGCCATACACAAGCAGGTTGGAGGGCCTCGAGCCCTTCAGTATCGGGATCAGCACCTGGGCCACGGCCTTCTGCTCCTCGTCCCTGTGCAGTACCAGATCCGGCATGTGTGCAAAATGCAGCACGGCCCTGTCCACTATTATGGACTTGCCGCCTGCAACGGCGTCGAGGAGGCTGTCGACAGGGTCGCTTGCCACATTGATTCCACTCACACACCACCATTTCCACTCCAGCATATAACATACCGTATGTGACTCTTGGTGTAGTGTGTGTAGTGGTGTATGATGTAGTATGTAAGCTCCTTTTTGAAGAATTTTAGAAGGTGTGGAGTGGAAATGAAGGTGTGTGGGTCTGCCGGCTAGTGGGTGGGACCGGAGACCGGCGGCGGTTCCTGCCTCCCGTTCACACCTGTTAGAATGCTGTTAAGATACTACCAAAACAGGTCAAAAACAACCCCTTCATTTCCACTCTAGGCGTCAAGATCCACCTTAACACTGTCAACAGACCGGAATCAACCCCTTCATTTCCACTCCAGTCATGGAACCATCCCATCCCATCCCACGTTCCGGCCTCTCACTGTTAGGATCCGCCCGCCTGGCTAGGCACGGGCTAGGCGTGCCACCTTAACACGCATGCTACTTAACACACCCGATGCGCATGCTAATATACTGATATCGTAAGCAATGCTTTGCATGGTCAAGAAACGCATCAGGATAGACATTGAGGATGCCGACGGCGCCAAATATGACATCAAACTGGAGGGCAACATCACCCTTGAGAAGATCCGGAAGGTCTTTGAGGTCATGAACATGGCGGACATAGAGGTAGAGGGCGGCAGCCAGAACCGTTCAGAGCCACCCAACATGGACTCCACCGGAGCCAAGATCTGGCACGCCGTAGACAAGTACTTCCCAATGGGCAAGTTCACGTCGACTGACGTGCTTGAAAAGTACGAGGATGAGTTTAACGAGCCTGTCAAGCTGAGCGTGATATCGACATACCTGTCAAGGTTCTCTGCAAGGGGCAGGCTTGACAGGGTCCGGACAGGCAGGGAATGGACCTACCAGACCAACAAGATCGCCCAGCAGCACTGACTATGATATGACTGCCTTGCGTACAACCAACTCGTTGTTCTGATACGTTATCTTGACGTACTCGCCCTTTTGCATGTCCATGTATCTTCTAAACTGCCTTGGTATGGATATCGCCCCCGCCGAGGTGATCTTTACCAGCGCCTCGTTCTCCTGCATGGACGCGTTACTGTAGATTATAATATATAATTTTCTTAATTTATACTAAAAATTCTATAATAGAGGAAATAATTAATTTCCATATTTATTATAAATATAATATTTGAGACAATCCTGCCGTACAGCTGGTCGCGCTGGGGCGAGGCGCGCTTGGCGGCCCCAGAACCCGGCGCATCCGGCCCTGCGCTTGGCGGCCCCAAGGGCCCAGAGCAGGACGGAACCCTCTGACACGGACGGCATGAAAAGATCAGTCACCGGCCCCACCCCGCCGGAGTCTCTCCATACCCTTCTGGGTCACACTGTAACTGTACGGTCTGGTGTCCTCATTTCGTTGAAGATATCCGTCCTCATACATCTTCTTCAAGAGCCGTGATGTATGTTCCCTACTCTTCCCCATCGTGACTTGTATATCACGTGATGTTATGATATCATTCGTGATTAAATGTAATACATAGTCAACAGGGTTGGGATAGGCACGAAACTCCGCCTTGGGCATGGTTTCTCCTTCATCACTGCCCGCAACATCTTTCCCCTGCCCTCCCGCATGCGGTTCTTCTCCCGTCGGGCCTTCTCCCCCTGCCCCCGTCGTCACCGGCGGCTCCCTGGACACCAGTTCGCTCAGGGCTGCCGCCAGCTTGGACACGGACTCGTCCACACTCCTGTCCCCCGCTCCTGCAGTCCCCCCCCGCACCATCTCCACCGCATCCAGGCGTATCTTTAGGTCTATGAGCTGCCTTTCATAGTACTCTAGGCGCTCCGAGCCGGTGATCTCGCCGCTCTTACTCCCAAGACCGGACTCTCTGGCCATGGTCCGCAGCCAAAAGTATGCAAAGAGGGCCAACAGCCCCGCCAAAAAGGCAATCGCAATGCTGACTGCCACCCACGGATCAAAAACCTCCTCTGCCATCACAGTATATCATATGTACTGTGATATATCATATTCGGTTAGTATTTTTTCACACTATATGTTAAAAAATCACCCGCTTGCAACAGCTTGTACTACCGGAACCAGCAATTTACCATAGCACATCACATATTGCATGCCTGCCGTATGTACTTTTCAATCACGTCAATCATCTGTTCAGCACTTTCAGGCGGTATATCACCACTATTTATCACGTCAACCCTCTCTGCAAGGTCCATCATCACGTCCATGTCATCAGGCAGGAGTATCCCCAACCCCCTTAGAACGACCACGGTATAGAAGAGAGCGACCAGCTTATCCCTTGATTGGCCTACCTGCCTGTAGTATGCCCCCCGGCTTATGGGGAACCTAGCCTCCAGGAGTTCCCGCTGGTTTAAAATAATTTCAATTTGTCTCTCTGTAAACAGCGATTTTTCAATTATTTTCTGTATAACTTTGTTAAAAATTGGCTTTCTGGATTCGCTCATAGCTATACAAACTTGTATACGGCGTAAATTAAACTTTAAAGTAAAGGGGCTGCCACGCAATGCGTGGTCGCAGATACGGACGAAAAGATAGGCAAGGGACAGGTAGAGAGCTACCTGCAGTCGGAGCTGAGGGACAGGGGAACGCTGCTCTTTGTACTGATAGACTCCGAGGTGTCAAACACCGACGAGTCGGCCCGTCTGGTCCGCGCGGCCGAGTCGGCAGGCGCCTCTGCAATACTGGTGGGCGGCTCCTCCGCGACGGATCAGATGGAGCTGTCCGTTGTGACCGGCGAGATTAAGAAGAGCACGCAGCGGGTGCCGGTCATTCTGTTTCCCGGGAACGTGACGGGGGTCGTGCCCAGCGCCGATGCCATACTGTTCAGCTCGCTTTTAAACTCGGAGAACCCGTACTTTGTGACTCAGGCTCAGGCACTGGGAGCCCCCTCTGTGGCAAAGTTCGGGCTTGAACCCCTGCCCACCGCATATTTGGTCATAGGGGAGGGGACCACGGCCTGGTTTGTGGGGGGCGCGCGGGGCATACCGCACGACAAGCCCAAGATAGCGGCCGCCTACTCACTGGCCGCACAGTTTCTGGGCATGCGGTTTGTATATCTGGAGGCGGGCTCCGGCGCAAAGACCAGCGTGTCGCCTGAGATGGTCAGGACGGTGCGCAAGGCCTTTGGCGGCTTTCTGATTGTCGGCGGTGGCATCAGGGACGCCGGGACGGCGGCCGCGCTGGCAGAGGCGGGGGCAGACGCACTCGTGGTGGGAACCTTGGTCGAGGGCGGCGACTCGGCGGAGGGCGAGCGGAGGCTTGGGGAGATCACCGGCGCGATCGGCAGTCGTAGCGGCAGCGGCAGAACGGGTGGCCCGTGATTGGCCGCAGACTCCTCTGAGACCCCCGCAACGATGACTCCGGACGACGTCGGTTATAGGCTGCAGGGCATAGAGATGCCAGGGGCATACAGGGACTATTATACGCGGCTCTCAAAGGAGACTGCGAGGGTCCACGAGTGGGCCTCGGCCGCCAAGAAGGGCAGCAAGGCGGACTCCAACGACGTGATAGGGCCCAAGATCGCCTTTGATCTGGCGGATCGCGTCTCAAAGATGCACGAGATTGAGATCGCCGAGCCGCTGCGTGAGCTGCTTGCAGGCAACGGCAAGGAACTCTCCGCGCTCTTGCTCTCAAGGGACATAGCGCTGGGCAAGTACCACAAGGGGGACGCCCCACTCGAGGAGAGGATCGACTTGGCAGTCCGGGTGGGGCTTGCCGTGGTTACGGAGGGGGTCACCATGGCCCCCCTCGAGGGCATAAGCGCCGTATCCATAAAGAAGAACCGCGACGGCACGAGTTACCTCTCAGTCTCCATAGCGGGGCCCATGCGCGCAGCGGGCGGCACCGAGTCGGCCGTTACCATGCTTATCGCGGACCACGTGCGCAAGGCAGTAGGGCTTGACAGGTACCAGGCCGAGTCGTACGACGACGAGCCGGGCAGGTTCGTAGAGGAGCTCAGGGTCTATGAGAGGGACGGGCTGGGCTTTCAGTACCACGTCCACGACGAGGACATAGAGCACACAATCCGCAACCTGCCAGTCGAGCTGGACGGGGTAGACACGGATGATTTTGAGGTGGTAAACCACCGCAACATGGCCAGGATCAAGACCGAGAAGGTCCGCGGAGGGGCCCTACGCGTGCTCAACGACGGCCTGATCGGCAGGTCCAAGAAGCTTCTCAAGCGCATAGAGCTTTACAAGCTTGACGGCTGGGAATGGCTGGCCGAGCTCAAGGGAGCCGTGCAGTCAGGGGACGGGGACGCGGGCGGCAGCAACAGCGACAACGCCTATGATGACAAGGAGGACGCCAGCTCAAAGAGGATGCGGGAGGTGCTCACCGGGCGCTCCGTGCTCTCCATGCCTGGCAGGCCCGGCGGATTCAGGCTGCGGTACGGGCGTGCGTGCAACACGGGCTTTGCGGCAGTCGGGTTTCACCCGGTGATTGCGGAGATTCTGGAGCATACCATAGCAGTCGGCACCCAGGTCAAGACGGACATGCCAGGCAAGGGGGCGTCAGTCGCATTCGTAGACTCTATAGAGACGCCCACGGTCCGGCTCACGGACGGCAGCGTGGTCAAGATCAGGGACACGGAGCACGGGATCATGATAAAGAAGCAGATCGCCGAGATTCTGCACCTCGGCGACGTCTTAATCTCGTTTGGCGACTTTATAGAGAACAACGCCAAGCTGGAGCCGTCCGGCTACGTGGAGGAGATCTGGACCGAGGAGCTGAGGGGGCTGCTGCAGCGGGAGCAGGAACAGCAGCAGGCGCCCGGCTCCGGGAAGAAGATGCGGCGCCTCGAGGAGTTTCTGCTCAGGGATCCTACGGTTGACGAGGCCATCTCACTGTCACTTGAGTTTGGACTGGCCCTGCATCCCAAGTATTTGCACTTCTGGGACGAGCTCCGGCCCGCGGAGCTCGGGGCTCTCTCGGAACCCGACGCGGCGTCCGAGTCCGAGATTACCTACGGCAATGCCTACAGCGACGGTATTGTGAAGAAGGCGCTGGAAAAGGCGGGCGTGCAGCACGAGTTTGTTGCCACCGCCGACGCCACCGCCGACGACTGCCATGAAAAGGACGGTCCCGCCGACAATGGCAACGACGCCTCCCCCGCAGCCAAAAACGGAGACTTTGAGTTCGTCCCGGCCCCAAGACCCCCGCCCGTCCTCGGCACCATACTGCTGAGGGGCGCCGAGGCCAAGATCCTCTACAACCTCCTGCTCAAGAGGCCGCCCCGGCTTGACGCCGACGCCGACGCCACCACCCTCGGCATACTGTCAGATTCGGGCATTGCCGTCAGAAAAAAGTCGTCGGCGTGCATCGGCATACGCATCGGCAGGCCCGAAAAGGCCGCCGCGCGGGCCATGTCCCCCCCGACCCACCTGCTGTTCCCGGTGGGCGAGGGGGGCGGCCCCACCAGGGACGTCATAAAGGCGTCTAGGGCCTCCGACCGCTTCTACGCCGACCTGTGCAACAGGCGCTGCCCCGACTGCGGCGCCGTCACGCTGGGCTTGGTGTGCCCCGACTGCGGCGCAAGGTCGGTGGAGACTAGGCGCTGCGCGCGCTGCGGCACGTCGACTGACTTGGAGGAGTGCGACCAGTGCGGGCGCAGGACCGTCCTGTACGCAAACTTGGAGTTTCCCCTGCGGGCCCAGCTGCTCAAGGCCCAAGAGCGCATGGAACTGCGGGCGCAGGAGCCGCTCAAGGGGGTCAAGGGGCTTGCCGGGACGGACAAGCTGGCCGAGCCCATCGAGAAGGGACTGCTGCGCCAGGGGTTCGGGCTGACCGTCTTCAAGGACGGAACGGTGCGCTTTGACGCGACGAACTCCCCGCTTACCCACTTCAAACCCTCTTGGATAGGCACCTCCGTCCAGAGGCTGCGCGAACTTGGCTACACGCACGACATGGACGGCAGGCCGCTCACCGGCCCGGACCAGCTGGTAGAGATGCGCATGCAGGACGTCATCATACCCTACGAGAGCGGCCGCTACCTCTTGGCCGCGGCCAAGTATGTCGACGCGCTGCTCTCGAGGTTTCACGGCGCAGAACCGTACTACAGCGCCAAGGCCGTGGAGGACATGGCGGGGCACCTGGTCATAGGGCTCGCGCCGCACACGTCAGTCGGCATAGTGGGCAGAATCATCGGGTTTGCCGAGACGCACGTGTGCTTTGCAACCCCCAACTGGCACTCTGCCAAGCGGCGGGACGCCGACGGCGACGCTGACTCCATCATGCTGCTGATGGACTGCCTGCTGAACTTTTCAAAGGCGTTCCTGTCAGGGAGGATAGGCGGACTGATGGACGCGCCGCTTCTGGTCCAGCCGCTCGTACTGCCCCACGAGTCGCAGCCGCAGGCGCACAACCTGGAGGTCACGCGGTCCTTCCCGCTCGGATTCTTCGAGTCCGCCGCACGCAGGGAAAAGGCCGGCAGCGTCGGCTCAGTTGAGATCATAAAGTCGAGGCTGGATACGGAGAGGCAGTTTTACGACTACCACTTTACGCACGAAACGTCCACCCTGACCACGTCAAGATCGCGCAGCGCGTACTCCGTGCTGGGCTCCATGCTCAACAAGCTTGACCTGCAGCTGAAGAATGCGGAGATGATCAGGGCAGTCAGCCCGGATGAGACCGCCCTGAACGTCATAACGACTCACCTGCTGCCCGACATGGCCGGCAACCTGAGGGCGTACGCAAGGCAGGAGTTCCGCTGCACCGAATGCGGCACGCGGTTCAGGCGCATCCCGCTGACGCGCAAGTGCGCCCAGTGCGGGATAAAGCTGACGCCCAACATAACGAGGCCGAGCGTGGAAAAGTACCTGATGCTAACAAAGAGCTTGGCCAAAAAGTATGACATCGGAAGCTACAACCGCGGAAGGATAGCCCTGCTTGCCGACGAGATCTCTATGGTCTTCGGCAAGAGCAAGGGGGACCAGCTCATGCTCAGCGACTACATGTGAGGACGCGATCACGCGGCCGCCCGCAAACGGCATGCTGCGCGTGCAGACGGCGTTCATCTGAGCCTGACGTACTCGTAGGCCCCGCGCCGCGCCCCGTCAGGGAAGCAGAACTTTACGGTCTGGTAGCCCCTCCTGAGAGCCCTCGCCTTCCTGAGTATGCCCTTGGGATCCTTCCTGCTGATTACCACCTGCCGTATCAGGGACGCAATCTCGGCCATCTCGGCCTCCTTCATGCCGAGCCTCGTCACCTCCGAGACGCCCAGCCTTATGCCCCCCGGACGGAAGTAGTTGCGCTTTGCCTTGATGTCTCCGGGTATGAGCTGCCTGTTCACTATAATGTTGGCCTTCTCCAAGTCGGCCTCGACCTGCCCGCCGTCCGAGTACTTTAGGACGTCGAGCGCGATCTGGTGCGACTTGGTAAAGCCCCTAGACTCACCCAGCACCCTGAACCCCTCGGCGCTCAGTGCCTCTGCCAGAACCTTTGCATTCCTTATCACCTGGGCGGCGTACTTTTTGCCGAACTCTAGGGCCTCGGCAAACGCCACGGCCTTGCCCGCCATGTTGTTGATGTGGTGGCTGCTTGTCAGGCCCGGGAACACCGCCTTCTTTATCGCCTCCTCGTGCTCCGCGGCGCCCAGCACGAGGCCGCCCTGGGGACCGAACAGGGTCTTGTGCGTGCTCATCGTCATGGTGTCCGCCCCCTCCCTGAGGGGGTCCTGGAACTTGGAGCCGGCGATGAGCCCGGCCACGTGGGCCGCGTCATAGTTTACGTGCATGCCGTACCCCTTTAGAAAGTCCGCCAGCTCCTTTACGGGGTGCGGAAACAGAAAGAGCGAGCCGCCAAACATTGCTATCTTGGGCCTGCCGCCTCCCTTCGCGGCCCTCTTCGAGGCGAGCTTCCTGACGCGGCTCTTGGTCTCGTCCACGTCTATAGTCATCTCCTGCGCGTCAAACGGGTAGAACTCGATCTCAAGCCCGTGCACCAGTCCCGCCGTGCCGGAGTGATCCCTCTTGCCGTGCGAGATGTGCCCGCCCGCCGGTATCGAGGGCGCAAGCATGGTGTCTCCGGGATCCGAGAATGCGGAATACACGGCCAGGTTTGCGACCACGCCCGATATGGGGCGCACGTCTGCAAACTTGGCCCTGAACAGTTTCCTTGCAAGGCCCATGCACTGCACCTCGACCTCGTCTATCTTGGTGCATCCGGCATAGACCCGCTCGCCGGGCCAGCCCTCCGCATAGCGGTTTCCAAAGTCTGATGCGATCGCCTCCCGGACGGCCGGGCTCGGGATGTTCTCGCTTGCTATGAGCGGAATCGACTCGGCAAACCACTTGTGGTGCTCCTTCAGCCTTGCAAATATCGTGTCGTACGAGTCCCGGTTTCTGGATTTGCCTGCCATGCGGCGATGCTCACGCGTCCCAATTTAAAAACAGCGCTGGCCGGGTTGGGGGGGGGTGGAGAACCGGGGGCGCCGTGACGCCGACCCTTCGGTACTGCGCAAACAGCGATGCTAGTTCACCGTCACCGCAATCTGTGACGGCGGCGACAGCGCGCTGGGGCTTACAAACGACTCCCACACGAACGCCGTGACATCGTACAGGCCCGCCGCCTCCGGCATCCACGATGTGGAGACGCTCAGGGATTGTCCGGCCTCTATGTGCCCCGTCACCCATGACAAGGAGGAGACCGTGCCGCCCTCGGCATCCTTGACCACTATGATATACACGAACTGCTGCTTTCTCTCCTGCTGGTTTGTCAGCTTTGTCGATACTTGCACCTGCTGGCCCTCCGATATGGAGCTGCCCATGTCTGCGTTGAACCCGTCCGTAATCCTCAGTTCGGACGCCCTTACCCTGTCTAGCGGCGCCACCAAGGCCCCTATCTGCGACACGGCCGTGACCGACTGCTCGTCTGCCTCACTGTACGGGTCTGGCAGCGTGTTGTCCTTGTAGCTTGCAGTCACAACGTCGCCCTCTGCCACCTTTAGCCGGTGCCCGGAGGACCGGTCGTCGGCGGTAAACGTTACGGCGCCCTCAAAGATCCCAGACGACTCAGACGTTTCGGTTACAACGAGCGAGATGCCTCCCGCATCAGAGCCTGACCACACGTCGACCTCAAAGCTGTTGATCGCGTTCGGATTTAGGTTCATGTCGGGATCAATCACTCTGACCGCCCCGGTCCCGGACGCCGGGTATGACGGCTCGGACCACTCTATCTGCCCCACATTCCACCTTATCGGGGCGGTGCCCACCACGGTGTGGCCGTCGGTATACTCGAAGGATACCGTAATTGCGTCGTCGCTTCCGGCCTTGATGTGGCCGCCGGCCGGCCCGCTGCCGCCGGTATTCCGCTGCGGGTTGTCAAATCCGCCGCCGTCCGTGCCCGTCCGGGAATCCCCGTCCGCGTCGTGGTCAAAGCCGATCAGAGTGACCTCTCCGGTGAATATGCCGGTGTTCGGACCCGTTTCGGCCAGCCTGTACCTTTCAAGCGTGCCCTCCCTGGTGGAGATCTTTATCGGGTCGTACTCTGTCTCGCCTATGGAATCCACGGCCCTCGAGTCAAAGTTGTGGTCGGGCGCCACTATGGTTATGCGGACCGTGTCTGTCCAGCTGAACACCTTTTTTCCAAACGAGACAAAGCCGCTATACTCGCCGTCGTGTGTGGCCGCAGCGGCGTACTGCGTGTGGGTGCCATGGCCGTGCCCGGCCGGGGCCTGCAGGTACTGCCCCGCGTTCCGGTCCGCGTCTGGCGTTCCGGAGGGCAGGGACGGCGCCAGTAGAAGAAGCAGGCCCGTCGCCACTGACGCGACAAGGAACAGGGCCGCAGCCCTAGGGCCACCGCGGCGCTCTTGCCGCCACCGCCACCCCAGTCCTGTGCCGCCGCGCAAGAACCCCTCTGGCATGACATACCATCTATTACTAATCAAATAACCCTTTCATTGCGCGCGGGGCCGTCACAACAAGAGCTGCAGCACGTCCGCGAACCACTCGGCAATGCCCGAAACCATGGACGAAAACCATACTTCCAAAGTCAGCGTCTCCGTCTGTATCCCCGTCACGCCCGTTGCGACGTCGGTCTGGTTCTCCCTGCACTTTGCAATCTCGGCCGCGTAATTCTGCTCGACGCCTGCCGCCTCCATGCTGTCCACCCCCATCTCGCACTCGTTCCTGGTCTCCACGTACCCTTCAGGGGTCGGCATGCAGATGTCTCCGATCAGGCTGTATCCTTCCCCGCACGGAGACGCCATGCCTTCTTATCCGCGCGTCTGTTCTTAACTCTGCCGCCTAGGTTTGTTATGACAACCTGACCCAGGTCACCAGCCCTTGACGGTTCCGATTCCCGAAAATTCATATACAATCCGGGGCGAGCGCGGGGCATGGCGTCCAAGGAGATTACGGTGGGCGTGGGCATCCCCATGATTGTGGTGGGCGCGCTCATGGCCTTTCTGTGGGCGCCGTTAGAGGCGGCGGCCGCAGCAGACGGCTACCGGCCGCAGATCGAGATGGTGGGCAGCACCATAGGGATACTCGGAATCGCCTTTTTCATCGCGGGGCTCTTCTACACAAAGGAACCCGTCATGCACTGACTGAAATAAATAATCACCAGTGCTAACACCGTTGCTTGAAGGTCAGACTATCTGAGATATTTACGTCAGTCGAGGGCGAGGGCATCCTGTACGGCACCAAGACCCTCTTCGTGCGGCTGGCCGGATGCCCGTTTACGTGCTTTTACTGCGACACGCCAGAGTCCCTCCCGCTCGACTCTGGGACCGAGTACTCCGTTGAGGAGGCCGCCGGGCTGATCGACGACTCGCTGCAGGACCACACGTACAAGGTCAACTTTACCGGGGGCGACCCGCTCATGCAGCACGAGGCCGTTGCGCTGCTTGCAGGACACGTGCATACGCACGCGCGCGGGGTGCTGACGTATCTGGAGTCGTCGTGCTTTGATGCGGAGCGCTTTGCGCACGTGCTGCCGCACATCGACGTTGCAAAGATCGAGTTCAAGACGAGCGACTCTGAGTTTGTCGATGCCGCACACCATGACAGGATGACGGGGCAGGCCCTCCGCTGCCTGGAACTGGCCGCGGCCGCAGGCAAGACCACGTACGTCAAGGTCGTGGCCAGCTCGGAGACATCAGTCGGGGAGGTCCGGGACCTGGCCGTCGCAGTATCCGACGCGGCGCGTAAGAGCGACAGTGACGGGAATGCTGCCACCGACGCTATCTCCGTGTCCGGATTCGTCATACAGCCCGTATACGGAAAGGGCGAGCCGCCACTTGAGCTTCTGCTGGCAATGTATGACGCGATCAGGCCCGTATACGCGGACGTGCGCGTGGTTCCCCAGCTTCACAAGCTGATCGGGGCCCCCTGAGGCGGCAGCAGGCTGCAAATTAACTACATATACACCCACATCCGTGCCAGATCAGGCTGCAGAGAATGGACGAGGATCGCATAAAGAGACTGATCAGGGAGCTCATCATAGAACTCGGCGAGGATCCCACGCGGGAGGGCCTGCGCGAGACGCCGGCAAGGATAGCCAGCATGTACGGGGAGATATTCGGCGGGTACGAGTCGGACTCGGAGCTCTCCGTGCAGTTCTCAGAGGACTCTGACACGGTGGTGGCCTGCGACATACAGTTCTACTCGATGTGCGAGCACCACATGCTTCCGTTTTACGGCAAGATACACATAGCCTACTCGCCAGACGGCAGGGTCTTTGGCATCTCAAAGCTCGTCAGGCTCGTCGAAAAGTACTCCAAGAGGCTCCAGATACAGGAGCGCCTGACCAAGAACATCGCCGACGAGCTGTACTCCCAGGGGGTCCGCGGCGTCGCCGTCGTGGTCGACGCGGAGCACCTGTGCATGAAGATGCGCGGCGTCCGGAACGACGCGCTGTTGACGTCGTCGGCGTTCCGCGGCATATACGCGGCAAAGGGCGAGAGGGAGGGGGTAATAACCCTCATACGCAGAAAGGCGCCAGAGCGGCCGCAGGTCTGAGCGCGCCGCGGCCCCAGCGCCGCTGGTGGCGAAAGTACGGCGGCTATGTAACGCTTTGCAAGACCCGATCATGTGTGACTTTTACCACAAGGCCGCCGGCCCGGCCTAGGCTGGGCCGGCCCGCGCAAGCTCGGACTCTACTCTCTTTTCGGCCGCCGCCGCGTACTTTTCGTTGATGTCAACTGACACAAAGTGCCTGTTTGTCCGTATGGCGGCCACTGCAGCCGTTCCGGATCCGCCGAACGGATCTAGCACGACGTCCCCCTCGAAAGTGTAGAGTTGTATGCATCGGCGCGGCAGCTCCACCGGGAACGGCGCCGGATGGTCCACCTTCCTTGCGCTCTCGGGGCCAAAACTCCACACGCTCTTCGTATATTCTAGGAACTCGTCCCTCGTTATCGTGCTTTTTCTCTTCTTGCCGCCGTCCATGCGCCTGTCAAACCTTCCCTTGGAGAATATCAGTATGTACTCGTGCGTGTCACGCAGGGTCGGGTTGCTTGCCGACATCCAGCTGCCCCACGCGGTGGACGCCCCGGCCCCCCTGCCCTTGTCCCAGATGACCTCGCCGCGCATGAGAAACTGGTTTTTTAGCATCAGCGTTATGATGTGCGAGTGGAGCGGGACGTACGGCCTGCGCCCCACGTTTGCGATGTTGACGCACGCCCTTCCGCCCGGCACCAGCACCCTGTACGTCTCGGCAAACACGCGGTCAAGCATCCCGAGGTACTGGTCCATGTCCATGTCGGTGTCATAGTCCTTGCCCACGTTGTAGGGCGGGGACGTCACCATGAGGTGCACACTAGAGTCCGGAATTTTTGATAGGCTGGTGCTGTCGCCGCACATGACCGTGTCCCTGCACGCGCCAATGTCGTTTTCACGCACCGCTTGGGCGCCACCGTTGTCACCACCACCACCACCACCACCACCACCACCACCAGAGAACATCCTCCTTGCGTAAAATTCAGCGGAGTCGTGGTTTACCCTCTCCGTTCCGCCAAAGCTCCTCATCGCGGTCTTTCTTGGCGGGCGTCCCCTACCCTTCCTCCCCGTTGTTGCTGTAGTCCGCTGTCTGTCACTTGGCATGTCCACTGTCTCCGGCCATCATCCTGTCGTCCCGGGCCTTAATGTACTCTCTTCGCCGCACTCCCCGGGCCGCTGCCTGCTGGGGCATGTCCCCTCGCCTGCAAACTTAATCATTAAATAATCAGGTCAGGGAGCACTCCCATGACCCTGCCTCCCTCTGCGCACGTACCCCGCGAGTCGTGGCCGAACTGGATATGGTACGCGATTGAGTTTGGCATAGTGCTGGCGGCCTCCATGCTGGTGTCCCGCGAGATCACCAACTCCGTCGAGGAGCTGGCGCCCGACGTGCAGAACTACCTCTTCATGGGGATAGTGGGCCTGATATTCTTGGCCTGGTATATCGGGATAAGGGGGTTCGTGCTCCGAAAGAAGATTCTGCGGAACACCTACTAGGAATGGCGCTGCCCGCCCCCCCGCATACTGAGTCAGCTGCCCTGGTACGCCGTCTTGTCCTCGATGCCGGCGTCCGCAAAGGCGCGCCTGCGGTTCATACAGGACTCGCACCTGCCGCACTGCCGCCTTCTGCCTGCATAGCAGCTCCACGTCTCGTATATGCGGTCCCCGAGCGCATCGGCCCCAAGCCTTACCAGTTCCCTCTTTCCAATCCCCGCCGAATACGGGGACCATATCTCTATTTCGCGCCGCATGCCCAGCCTTATTCCGTCCGACTCGCCGGCGTTGAACGCACCTTGGAGTCTCTTGGCAAACGGGGGCCTGCAGTCCGGATAGTGCGCGTCGCCGGTATGGGCTCCGTACGCGACGCGCGTCGCCCCGATTGAGAATGCCCACGCGGACGCGATCGAGAGGAAGACTGCGTTTCTGATCGGCACCACGATGGAGTACTCGAAGGAGCCCGGCAGCTCGTTCTTTGAGCTTGTCAGGACGTTCGAGTCGCCGTACAGCCCCCTCATAAAGCCGATGTCGACCACCCTGTGCCGCTTCAGCCGCAGCCTCCTTGCCAGCCTCTTGGCCGCGTCCAGCTCGGGGCCCGCCCTCTGGCCGTACGAGAACGTTATGCCGTACACCTCGTCGTACTCGGCCGCCTGCATCGAGGCCACGCACGTCGAGTCTATCCCGCCGCTGAACACCACGACCGCCCTTCTTGGCAGGCGGCCTCCCGTGCCGCCACCGCCATCCTTCCGGGCACCCGCGCCTCTCTTCCTAGTCTTTACGCGCACCGCCATCACTGCCACCTAGGACACTATCCTTGCCCCACCCGCGGGCCTGCAGACCACTGTCCTGCACGGGACACCCGCGGACCTGAATCCGGCCGACATCGCGGCCGTTATCCTCTGCCGCGTCTTGGGCGCGCCCGTAGTTATCGATATGACGGAGGGGCCCGCCCCGCTTATCATCACCTCCTTTGCGCCCGCCCCGAGCGCAGCCTCCTTGACGCGGTCAAAGCCCGGTATCATGTGCTTTCTTGCCGGCTCTGCTATCGCGTCGGCCGTGATCCCGGAGCCGAGCATGCTGTTGTCCCCCGTCGCCAGGGACGCAGCAAGCAGCGCCGCGTTTGCCGTGTTGCTTGCGCTGTCCCCGAGCGGCACCTTTCTGGGAAGCACGCCCCTTGAGACGGCCGTCTTTTTGTCCGGGACCTTTATCGTAGGGATCGCCACGCAAAACCGCAGCCTCGGGGACGGTCTGAATCCGGCCAGTGCCATGGGACTGCCGGGCCTGACCACTACAAACCCGCCCATGACCGAGGCCGCCACGTTGTCGTAGTGTACGGTGCCCGCGCTAGCCCTCTCGCCCTCGCCGGCCGCTGACACGAGCTCGGCCGGGGCCAAACCCAGGCCGAACAGGCTGTCGCACGCGACCGCGGCCGCCGCAGCCGATGCCGCGCTGCTCCCGAGCCCCAGTCCCGTGGGGACGCCCTTCCTGATTGCTATCGTGATGTCGTCGGTAATGTCGTGACTTTTGAGCATGTGCCTTGCCACCAGCCCCGCCGTGTTCGAGTCGGGGTCTGTAGGCGGCAGGGGCGCGGCCCTGCCTGCAGGCCCCCTTCCGGGGCCCGTGCTTGTAATGGATATCCTGCCAGCCCCCGAGTTCTGTCCCGCTATGGACACCGAGACCTCGTCGTAAAACGCGTCAAGCGCAAGTCCGAACGCGTCAAAGCCGGGGCCCAGGTTTGCCGAGCTGCAGTACGCCCTCGCCTTCCTCCGCGTCCTCTTCGCGGCGCGCGTGGCCCTTGCGGTGGCACCCACACCGTTCACCCCGCCGCCGCCCCGTCGCGTGTAGGAGGCCGTGACCATGCCGCTGCTACCGCTGCTGCTGCTGCCATGTCAGTCCTCCACCTCCTCTCCTCTGTTAAGTATTCTGCTGAGCGCCCCCTCCAGGGTTACCAGCCCGTCGCCGGTCACGTTTGAGACCGGGACGAGCCCCTGCGCAAATCCGCCTATGTTGAGCCCGCGCAGTATGCTGCTGGTAAGCGTGTACGTCTCGCCGTCGGACTCGGCCGCGACCGCGTTCTCAAGCGAGCTGAGGCTGGAGGACCACCCGAGTATCTCCTTGATCTTTGGGCCTATCAGGTCCGTCTTCGTGACCGCGTTTATGGTGGGCAGTCCGAGCCGCAGCCTTATGGAGGTGGAGAGCAGGGCTATTGACACAAAGTTGACCGGCGTGGTGATCAGGGCGCCGTCAAACAGGAAGATGCTGGTCTTCTCCCCCGCCGATATGTTGTCGACCACGTACCCCCCGCTTGAGCGGTACGCGAACAACTCGACTTGGCCCGGCGTGTCCACTATGAGATAGTCCGGGTTTACGTCGTCGACCTCCGCCTGTATCTCGTCTATCTTGGAGGCTATCAGGTCGCTTGCCATTATCAGCGAGCCGTTGGGGCCCAGGTCGTACTGCCGCATTATTGACACCAGGTCGACGTGGTCCCTGACGTCGATGTCGCACGCGTAAGGCAGGCTCTCGACGCCCGCATCCAGGTTCAGAATGGCCGCAAACGCGCCATTTCTCGTATAGTATTCGTGCAGCTTTGCGGTGAGGAGGGACTTGCCGCTTCCGGCGGTCCCGGATATAAAGATGGATTTCAACTGGACGGCCGTGCCCGCCGCCCTTTATTCAAAGCTTGCAGGACTGCCGGCCGTGCCCGCCGACCCATCCCGTGCCGCGTCCGTGCCTGCGTAATAATTTAGTTCATATTTTCCATTTCTGGGGTTTTTTGCAATGAACTGGAGGCTGGCAGTGGTGCCCGTTACGCTCATACCCATCGTCATCATAGCCGTCCAGTTCGACATAGAGCTGGGGGACGTCCTTGCGATAGGGATAGTGCCGTTTGTGGGGGCGGTGGCGGCCATGATGGTAAAGCTCGGGCTGCAGGGAATAAAGTTCGCGTACATCACGCGCAGATACCTTGCGGGATTTGACTCCGTGCTGAAGCTGACCGGCGTCAGGGTCGGCTCCGAGTTCATAAAGTTCACCACCCCGATGTTCGTGGGCGCCGAGTTCATCGTAATATACTACCTGCACAAAAAGGGCGTAAAGCCCTCAAAGTCGACTTGGATTGCCATAATGGACATAGTAACGGAGGTGCTGGCGGGGGGACTGCTCTCCATCGCGGCCGGCATCATAGCGCTCGCAAGCGGGGCGTACCTGGTGGCGGCCGTCGTGCTTGGCACCAGCATATTCGTGACCACGCTGTGGATGGTGCTGTTTCTGCTCTCCTCCAAGCGCACGTTCCAGGTGCCGCGCGTCCTGGCATCGCTCTCGGTCCGGCTCGGCAAGGAAAAGGCGGCCAAGTACGTCAAGGAGACCAACACCTGGATGGAGGAGATCTGCAGCATGAGCAGGAAGCACCTCAGGACACCGGAGGCAAAGAAGGTGTTCGTCGTGTCGTTTCTGATCTCGCTTGCGTCGTGGTCGTTTTACGGCATATCCTTCATGATAATAGCGCTGGGGCCAGGCTATGTAATCGGGGCGTTCGAGTCGATAATGGCCGTGATGGCGGCAAACGCGATAGGAAACCTGCCGATTACGGTGGGCGGCTCCGGCTTGGCCGAGTTTGGGATAGTGGCGTACCTGTACGACCTGGATCCGTTCAACCTGCAGGCGGGCGCCGGGACGGACACCCCGGCGTGGGACGCGGTCATCGGGTGGCGCATTGCCACGTACTACGTGCCGATCGTGATAACCTGGCTGTTGCTAGTCAAGCTGGCGCTCAGCCGCGTGTCCCGCAGCCAGCAGGCGGCCGCAGGCGGCCGCGACGACAGCAATAGCAGCTAGGGCGTACCAGTCTGCCTGCCGCGCGGCGGGCCCGCGGCGCTGCTGCTGCTGCCGGAGAATCACTTTAATTGAAAATGACGCGACGTTACGCAATGTCCGATGCGCCAGCAAGCGATCCCGGCGGCGGGAGGGAAGAGCTCGTCGCGATGCTGCAAAAGACTGGGGCCTTGAGGCTCTCTGCCAAAAGGGAGTTCAGGCTGGCATCGGGCGAGATGTCAGATCACTATTTTGATCTCAGGCTGCTGTGCGGCGATCCGGACGGTATAGGTGTCGTGTCTGCCGCTCTGTACGACCTGATGGTGCAGATGGGCGCGCCGCGGTCGGTGGGCGGCATAGAGTCCGGCTCCATCTCGATTGCCGCGGCCATATCGCAACTGAGCGGGCAGCTCCACAGGCAGGATCCGTCCTTGCCGTCCTTGCCGTCCTTCTTCGTAAGGAAGGGCCGCAAGGAACACGGGACACAGAAGATGATAGAGGGCGTAATAGAGTCACCTGCCGTCGTGGTGGAGGACGTGATTACAAGCGGCGGCTCGGCGCTCAGGGCGGTAGATATAATCCGCGATGCGGGGTACGAGTGCGGCCATTTGGTGTGCATAGTGTTCCGGGGATCCGACGCGCAGCAGAGAGAGATAGAGAAGGCCGTGAAGATGCGGTACCTGCTCAGATCCGACTACATACTAGGGCGCCTCCGCGCATGACCGCGTTCCCTGCGACGCGGTGCCACATGCAAGGAAGCGCCACATGAGGCTGCATGAAAAACACACCCCCAGCAAAACCACTTTATCCCCGCCGTGCATTACGACATTGTGGATTTCACCGGCAAAACGGTACTTGTCACCGGAGCCTCATCCGGGATAGGCAAGGAGTCTGCAATACAGTTTGCCCGCAGGGGCGCCAACCTGGCCCTGGTGGCAAGGAGAAAGGACATGCTCGATGCCGCCGCGTCCTCACTTGAATCCAGATACGGCGTCCGCGCCAAGGCGTACCAGTGCGACGTGTCGCAAAGGGAGCAGGTCTCGCGCATGACCGGTTTGGCGCTCGACGAGTTTTCGGACGTAGACGTTCTGGTGAACAACGCGGGCTTTGCGATCAGCGGGGCCGTATCCGCCATGCCAGTAGAGGACATCGAGTCGCAGATGCAGACCAACTACCTTGGGATGGTATACTGTACGAAGGGGCTGCTGCCCCACATGCTCGGGAGGGGCTCGGGACACATCGTCAACGTGGCGTCGGTTGCCGCGAGCTTTGGGCTGCCCGGCATCGCGCCGTACTGCGCCTCCAAGTCTGCGATGCTGGGGTTCTCCGAGGGGCTGAAGCACGAGCTGAGGGGGACCGGCGTGGGCGTAACGGTGGTCAGTCCCATAATGGTCAGGACCGAGTTCTTTGATCATCCGTGCTTTGAGAACGTGCCGCGCAGCCCGGCAGCCTCGCTCGGCCCCGGCACCGTCGCCAAGGCCGTGCTGCAGGCCGCGGGCTCACCAAGGCTTGAGATCATAGTGCCGCCGCCCGTCCGCGCCGCGGTATGGCTCAAGCACACGCTTCCGTTCGTGATAAACCCCATACTTGGAAGGGCGTTCAAAAAATACATGCGCTAGCAGCGGGCCGCCCGTCCGTTGCGCTTTCCATTACTGCCGCCACCACGCCGATGCCTAGCCGCCGCCCGTCCCGTCCGCGTCTACTGCCTCCAGCGACTGCAGCCCGAACCTGTAGATTGCGTCCATCTCTATGCCCTTTTCATTCAGCAGGTACTCGACTGTCTTTTTGCCAAGCGGGGCCTTGTGCTGCTCAAATACAAAGCAGTACACAGTGCCCTTCTCCAGAGTCTTCGTATCACTGCCGGCAGGCACGTCCATCGTTATGATGTGCCTTCCGTCCTCCACCGGCTCGTACAGCTGCACGTCTGCCTTGTTGTCCTTGTCATACAGCTCCAGTATGACCCCCGTTCCGTCCACCTTTCTGGTGTCCGTGAACTCGGCATTCTCAATGTCGCTGACCACCCAGTCAGGAAGCTCGTCTGGCATTACTCTTCCTGCTTTTCCTTTTTGCTCTTCTGCCACCAGTTCAGGTAGTCGTCCTGCCTGTCCTCGCGCGTCTTCTCACGCTGGTTCAGCTTGTACCTGATGTCCGACACCTGCTCCCTCGTGGCGTACAGCCCGCACCGCTTGCATATGAAGTGCTTTGTGGCCGTGTCAAGCTTCATGGGGATCTCGACTTGGTCGAACAGCTTGTACAGGTCGTCCCTGCCCCTGTCCTCCTCGGGCGTCTCCTCCTCGTACCGCTCCTGCATCTTCCTCTTTTCCTTTGCCGCGCATTCCGGACAGTTGGGCATGTATCTTGACGCCAAATTTTTTCCTTAAAAAGCCTTACCGATAGCGGTCCGGGCGCGGGTGCCGTTTCGCGGCTTGTCAGATCGGACGCGCGCGCAGAGCCGCGCCGAGGTTTGGCATGGCCCGTTAGTGTTGGGTGTGCCTTAATTTTATAGTCATATATTTTTTGAACGGTTTGGGATCTGCCCGGCGCCCCCTAAAGCCCACAACTGGTGCATGGCCGCCCCTCCCCTTCTCACAAGGCCCCCACTTCTTACAGCTTTGTCAAAAACGGCGCAGTCCGCGTTAACGATGCGGAATGTGTGGATTCGTACACAAATTAGGCGTTTGTGGCCATCTCCAATAATGACAATAATAAATAGTCCAACGCGCGGCTCATCTCGTCATCCCTTTCGGTCCGTTCGCCCATCGAACATTGCCGCGCGCCGGACCTACGTCCGCCATGCGCCGCGTCTTATTATCCCTATTCCTGGAGCATGTCAGACGCGATCTTGGCCGCGTTCTGGGCCCCGCCACCGTCAAAGTTTTTGGAGAACTCTGACAGCCTGTCCGCGTACTCGGATCTGTTGCGCCTTATGTCTCGTATGGCCTCGATGATCTGTCCCGTGCTGTTTGCCAGGGCGCCAAGCCCGCGCTCGTGGGCCCACCTTATGTTGTTCGTGTGCTCGTCGTATATGGGGACCCCTATGATGGGCTTTGCCTTGCCCCCCATTATCTCGCCCATTACCGTGTGCGAGCCGTTGATCACGGCGTAGTCGCACGCGTCAAGCACCATGTCCTTGTCATTCTCGGCCAAAAAGCCCACGTCGATCTGGACCCAATCGACCCCCCTGCCGGCGGCCTCTGCTATGGTGTACCTCCTGCCGTCCGCATCCGTTACCGAGTCGATGCTGTCGTCGTTTCTTGCATGCGAGATTATCCTGCGCTCTGCTGCCATCTCGTCCCTCGCAAAGGCCTCCTCGTACCTCCTGCCTGTCCCGTCGTTGGTGGACCTGTTGCCAGTGCGCATCCAGTACCCAAAGCCCCCAGTACCGTTCTGCCCAAGCAGCCTGGCCAGGTCCGTGCCGGCTCCTTTCTTTGTTGCTGTCGCCGCCGCCGATCCTGCGCCGCCGCCGCCCTCCGTAAAGTGGCCCACGTACACGACCTTTTCCCTCTCGACCTCGTCTGGAAAGTTGAGGTTGTGCTCGCATATGGTGTGCGGCGGCGGCGAGTCGGCCACCAGGATCTTGGTGGCCTTTGCTATCTGCCTTGCTATGAATGCGACCGCGGGGTACAGGTACGACCGCGTCCTGTACAGCCTGGGCCTGAACTGGTTCGTGACGAACAGGCACGGTATGTCCCTGTTGCGTGCAAGTATGTTTGAGCCCACGTCGCCGTCGTTTACCACCAAATCAAACTTTTGCGTGTCGTACAGTCTGCGCTCCTGGCGCAGGTAGTTGGCAATCTGGGATACGAGGGCCGGGTTTCCCTCCACCGGGAGCAGCAGGTTTGCAAGCGACTTTGAGAGGCTGGGGCCCATGTCTCCGTCTATCGGGGTAGGCATCAGAATCTCGTGTATTCTGTCGGTTTGGCCCGCCGCCCCGAGGCGCTCAAGAAGCCTCTGGTATATGCGGCCCTTGCTTGAGTAATGCACCTCTGCGGAGCCGCCGCCCATCCGGTCCGCCAGCGCCCTGTCAAACCTCATCATTCTAGAGTAGTGGCCGCCCCCCCACGGGTAGATGAACTGCCCTATCTTGCGCATGAGGCGCCAAGACCATTGCCCGTTTAAATTGTGATCTGCCTGGTGCCTCGGGACGACCCCGACGACCCCGGATACAGCGAGTCGAGAATGTCGTGCGTGTTGTTTGCACCCACCCGGACGGCGACCTTTTGGACCGGTTCTGCCCTGACCGTGTCGTCCTGCCATTCTGTCCCGGCCGTCCCTCCTGCCGGGGCCGCCACAGGTGTCGCCGCCGTTGCAATCTCCTTCTCCAGCCTCTTGACGCCGGCGTCCCCCAGTACCAGCTCGCGCGCGATCCCGTAGATGCCGTCCTCGCCTGTTCCTGCAAGGGGCACAAGCGGCGTCATGCCGTGCTCGGTTACGTACAGCACGTGGGCGTCCACGACATCGGCCGGAAACGCGGCGGGGGGTACGGCAAGCGCCATTCTGGCGCCCGGCCCCTGCAGGTTATGCATGGTTCTGGTGACGGACCCGACAAAATCTTGGTACTTTTTGCCGGCGCTGCGGCCTCCGCGGCCGCGACTGCCGCCGCCGCCCCCCATCCTTACAAACTCTAGCTCGACTTCCTGCCTCAGCATCCTTGGGATAAGTCGGTTCAGCAGCCTTGCTAGGTTCAGCAGCTCCGCCCTGCTCTTGTAAAAGACGGTTATCGAGACGTCGTATCCCTGCCGCATGCACTCAAAGCACGAGGCGGCGGACAGCTCGTCATATACGGCGCACGCCGCGTCCTTCCGGCCGTCCCGCTGGGTCGGCACGCCCCCCGCGCCCCCGTCAGAGAATATGCAGACGTACGCGTTTTTTGGCGTCACATACGCGTAGATCTCCTTGTCAAACCTGCTCTCGGTCCCGGGAACCGCCCCCAGCTCCTCCTTTCTTTCTATGATTCTTGACGTGGCAGCCACCTCGGCATCCTTTGCGATGAACCCCTTCGTGGTTCCCTCCACCGTAACCAGGAACCGCTCCCCCCTCAGCAGGAGGTTGCCGCCCACCGACGCAATCTTGGAGACCAGCTCGTCAAGGCCGTTGCCGGCCCTTCTTGCTATGGCCACCCTCCTGACCCCGAACAGCAGCCCTATGGCAGACGACGCAAAGACCGGGTCGTTTGCGTGCACCAGTATGATGTCGCCATCGCGGCCAACCGACCTAAACTCCTGCCCGCGTATCCTTAGGATTGTCTTTATGTTTGCAGTCAGCTGCGGGATTCTCTTCCGTGCAAATACGGTTGGAAAGACCAGCACGTACGAGGGGGCCTCTTCCATCGCCGTGTTGAGGCCAGTGTGCGTTTTTAACCTAGCGTTGCCCTGTGCTGGCGCCGCCGCCGCCGCCGCCGCCGCCGCCGCCACTACCAGTCACTTGCGCCCGCTCCCTTGCGATGCGTCCCGCGACCAGCATTACGGCGTGGGGGTACGCCACGTGCTCCTTTTCTAGTATCCTCCCTGAGAGGGCCTCCTCGGTATCGCCGGGCTTCACCGGTACTGCATACTGCACTATGATCGGGCCCGTGTCGACCCCCTCGTCTGCATAGTGGACGGTGCATCCGGACCACTTTGCATCGTCCTCCAGCGCCTGCCTCTGCGCGTGCAGCCCCGGATACATCGGCAGCAGGGACGGGTGTATGTTCAGGACGGTGTGCTCCCTGACAATCTCGGGGGGTACTATTCGCATAAAGCCGGCCATGCAGACTATGTCGGGCTTTAGCTGCCGCAGCTTGGCGGCCAGCTCACCCATGTCGGATACGGCGCTGCATTCTATCCCGTGCTGCCGGGCCGTCTCCATGCCGGGAGCGTCGGCCACGTTTGATATGACGTGTCTTACGCTTACGTTGGGTATGCGGCCCGCCTGCACGGCCCGTACTATCGCCTCCATGTTGCTTCCCCTGCCGGATATGAGGATCACCACGCTCAGCGCGGCGCGCGTAGGTGATGATGACAATGATGCCGAGACCTTTTCTGCCTGCCGCCTGGCCACAAGACGAGGCCGGCGCATTATGTTATATGCGTTAAGGGTGAGCCCACCCACCCCGGGTTCATGGGCAGTCGCGTCAGGGCGGCAGGCGCTGCCCATGCCCTCCATGGCCAAGCGCGTCGGGGGGGGGGGGAGAAGGCCGCGCACCTGAGACCGGCGCCGGATAGATCGTTTGCGGCAGCGGCCGGATCCTCAGCTTTCCACGTATTGATGTAATCAATATATAACAAATACGGGGTCATGGCGCATGCCAAGATTCACCCAGAAGGACATGGACGAGCTGAACTCGTCTATTACCACCGCCGAGGCCGCGCTCGAATGGGCCTCTGAGAACCTGCACCCGAGGGTGGCAAAGGCCTCCAGCTTTGGGGCCGAGGACGCCGTCCTGATTGACATCATGCGGAAGATAAACCCGGAGTTCCGGTTCTTCACCCTGGATACGGGGAGGCTCCCAAGGGAGACCTACGACGTCATCGACAGACTCCGCAAAAAGTACGGCGTGGCGGTGGAGGTGCTGTTTCCCGACGCGGCCGAGGTCGAGGAGATGGTCAATGCAAAGGGAATCAACCTGTTTTATGAGAGCGTGGAGAACCGCAAGCTCTGCTGCAGGGTGCGCAAGGTGCGCCCCATAAACCGCATGCTTGCCACGCTTGACGGCTGGATTACGGGCCTGCGCCACGACCAGACGAAGCTGCGCCACGCCGCCAAGATGTTCCAGCTCGACGCGGCGCACGGCGGCATCGTCAAGATAAACCCCATCATAAACTGGACGTGGGAGGACGTCCAGAACTACATCAAATCCCACGACGTCGTATACAACGAGCTGCTTGACCGGGGCTACCTGAGCATAGGGTGCGAGCCGTGCACGCGCCCTGTAAAGCCCGGCCAGTCGCTGCGCGAAGGCAGGTGGTGGTGGGAATCAGGCAGCGACCTGGAATGCGGAATACACGTGGATCCGGTCTGACGCATGACAGGGCGTGGTTTCATATAGAGCCCCCCAGGAAGCATGTGCATGTCCAAGAACGGCGGGGTGATCGGAGCCCACGGCGGCAGGCTTGTAAACCGCATGATCTCCCGTGACGACGGCAGCGACGGCTCCGCGTATAACGACATGTTCTCGCTTCAGATATCGGCCGATCTGGCTAACGACGTTGAGAATATTGCGGACGGGATCTTCAGCCCCCTTGAGGGGTTTCTGGGCCAGGGGGACGTTGAGAGCGTCGCCAAGAGAGGCAGGCTTGCGGACGACACGGCTTGGACCATACCCATTGTACTTGACGTGACGGAGGAGACTGCGTCTGCAGTGAAAGACGCGGGCGACGTCATGCTAAGGGATCCACAGGGCACGGGCATCGCCATACTGCATGCGGAGGAGGTGTACAGGCCCGCCAAGGAGGCGCTGGCACAGGGCGTCTACGGGACGACTGACAGGTCCCACCCCGGCGTGGCCCACACGATGTCGCTGCACGACGACTTTGTCTCCGGTGCCATAGACTACGTGCAGAGGCCAGCGGACACGCCGCTGCGCTCGGACCGGATGACGCCGGTACAGACGCGCAAGGCCTTTGAGGAGGCGGGGTGGAAGACCATATGCGCGTTTCAGACTAGAAACCCGCCGCACGTAGCCCACGAGATGCTGCAAAAGACGTCGATTACGACCCGCGACGGCGTCTTTGTCAACCCTCTGGTGGGCCGCAAGAAGAAGGGGGACTTTGTGGACGACGTGATAATAAAATGCTACAAGGAGATGATACGGCTGTACTATCCGGAGAGCAGGTGCCACTTTGCCACGCTCCACACCGAGATGAGGTATGCGGGCCCGAGGGAGGCCATACACCACGCCATAATGCGGCAGAACTACGGCTGCACGCACATCATCATAGGAAGGGATCACGCCGGCGTCGGCTCCTTTTACGATCCGTTTGCGGCCCAAGAAATATTCTCAGAATATCCCGAGCTGGAGATACAACCCGTGTTCTTTCCGGCGTTCTTTTACTGCGGCGAGTGCCTCACGTACACCAACGGAAAGTGCTGCCCGCACGACGCGGGCGCCAGGGAGCAGATAAGCGGCACCCAGCTCAGGGAGATGATACAGGAGAACAGACCGCCCTCAAAGTTCGTCCTGAGGCCGGAGGTATCCGATATAATACTAAAGCACCCTAGCCCGTTTGTAGAGGAATGACTTTTGCGCGTACGTTGCAGGCCTACGCGGCAACGACAGCAGCAACCATGACACGTTCGGTTCATTTATTCGGGACGGAGGCCGGCACGTGACATGCGGGCGGCAGGTGTTGCACCGTCGATACTTTTGGCCGTTGTGGCGGCCGCTATGGTGTTGCATGGCGCGGACGCGTGGGCCCAGGACCAGGATGCGCAGCAGCAGCAGCAGCAGCAGCAGCAGCAGCAGCAGCAGCAGCAACCACATGACACAAAGAACCCGTCTCTGGTAATCGAGGCCGTTACGGTCGACTCGCCAGAGTTCAACCGCGTGCTGCGGGACGCGCCAATCACAATGCTGGAGCAGCCCCACATCGTAAGCTGGCAGGCCACGATAGACAACGACCTGGTGTACGCGCACCCCGGGGGCAGCGCCGTGCTCAGGCTGTACGACCAGGAGTCAAGGGACGAGTTCATAGAGGTCGGGATGGGGGCTAACCCCGACCACAGGTTCTGGGTGGCAGTCCAGACCCCCAAGGAGGGCTACGTGGTGGTGCACAGGGACGGCGAGCGGGGCTGGTACCCGCAGGCAAAGGTCATAGTGTCATATACCGAGAGGGCGGGGATGACCGTCAACAACGGCGCCCGGATCGTGGTCTCCAACCTCGACATCGGGCTGTTCGCGCCTGACTCGTACTCCGTGCACGGCATGGAGGGGTCGACCGACCCACCTGCCACCGTCTCCGGCGACCTGTTCGTGGAGTTCCTGTCAGGCGACCCGTCGCAGAACGCCTTTGCTCTCTTTCCATTCTACGTGGCGGCCGGGATAGGCGTCGTGGTGGGCGTGCTATACCTGACAAAGAAGCGGTGACGGCCACTGCCGGTCACGGTGTGGCAGATGGGAAATCCCCGGATCTTGGTTGGCCCGAGTATAGCGGCTGAGCTGTGACGCGTTCTGCGACGGCGCCCTTAGGCCGTGTCAAGCAGGAGCTGCTGGCCCGTTTTGATGGCGTCGAACCTGTCAGAATCCAGGATGCGGAGCGGGATGCCCGCGACGGCGCACCCGGTGGCGACCGTCAGGTCGGCCTTTCTGCATATCATGCCTGCCGGCGCGGACCCGCCCGACTTTAGCGCGTATATGGTGTACGCCCCCACGCTGCTTCCCGCCCCGGACGGAAAGACCAGTATCGAGTCCTTGACGCTCTTCCCGTACAGATCATGGTTGCGGTCGGTTATCACTCCGGTCTTTTTGTCCACCGCCCCGAGAAAGTTGATCGGCATCTCTGACTTTAGCACGGTACCCCGGGCACTGCCCTCCACCAGCACCTTCATTCCGTCTCGTCCTCCAGTATCTTGGCGAGCGGCTTCAGGTCCACGCCGACACCGCTTGCGTTGTTCATGTAAAACGCGCCCTTTATGCTGTTGGTGGTTACGGCGTCGACCTTGTCCGAGCCGAGCAGCGGCGAGAGGCACGTGCAGCAGTCGGCCAATACCTCGCATCCGGCGCGCTCAAGGCCCCGCACGTAGTCCAGCTTCCGGGCCTGCTCCTTTACCGTCCTGGGGCAGAACACCATGCACCTCTTCTTGAACGAGCGGCCCCGCAGCCGCTCCAGCAGATCGGACATCTCCCACAGGCCCAGCTGGGGGCTGCCGAGCGCTATGACGTCCCCCTTCTCGGCCGTGTCAAGCTCGTCGCGGACCTTGCGCGCCGCGTCATCATCAAACTCTATGGTTTCCGGCCTGCCGCTGTCACCACCGCCGTTTCCGGCATTCCCGCCCTCTTCCTCCCCCTCCTTTACGAACCGGAACTTGGCGCAGGTGCCCGACGTTCCCATCCCGCCGCACATCGCCTTGCACTGCCTCCTGTCCATTGCGGACGCGGACACGCCGGATATGTCTACTGAGGACGCGCCGCCCGCCTCCCTTCCCGCAAAGTAACCCAGCATCCCGTACGTGAGCTCGTCGGGCTCCCTGGCGCTCATCCGAACGGTCACGTTGGACGCCTCTTCCTCCTCCCTGCGCAGGTCCGAATACGGGCTCTTTCCTGTAATGGCGCTCGCAAGCGCGCTAAAGGCGCTCTCCTTGTTCGTCCTTGCCCCCGCAAACGAGTTTGCGTATATCGCCGCGTTGCTCTCCGCGAACGCGACCTGTTCGCCCCGGGGCATCTCGAATATCTCGTACGGGATGCACGAGAACGACTGCGTCACCCCCATGGCCTCGTACGAGTCTGCTATGGAGGCCTGCCCCGAGACGAACTCGTCGCCGAGGCCGTACCTCTCCACGCTGTCCGAGTCAAACCCCATGGGGTTCAGCGTGGTCCTTACCCTTACCTTGGCGCCCCGCGAGCTTATGCTCCTGAGGAACTCCTCGCCGGCGCCACCTATCGTGTTGTAGTTTACGCCTGACAGGTGCGCCCACCTTATCGGTATGAGGCGCTCGGCGTCTGTGGCCTCCCCGGTTGCGACCAGTATGCGGTAGGCCATCTGCATGATCTCGCCGTGCTCCCCCGCAAGCGCGGCCTCCTCGGACTCCTCAAGGTGCATTGCCGTATGTGCCGCTGACAGGTATAATAATACTATAAGCGCACCGTGCGCGTGAAGAAGATTCTTGACGGGATGATGAGCACGATGAACGCGGTCAAGCCGCCCCGCATGACCGCGCTCAGGGAGCTGCACGAGGCCGAGACGGGCGGGCCGTTCAGCATACTGATAGGCACCATACTGTCTGCAAGAACCAAGGACGAGAACACCGCAAAGGTGGTCAGGGCCCTCTTTGCCAAATACCGCAACGCCAGGGAGCTTGCCGGCGCCAAGATCGGGGACGTTGAGCGCATAATCAGGCCCATCGGCTTTTACCGCGTCAAGGCCAGGAGGATAGTAGAGGTCGCAAAGATAGTGGACTCTGAGTATGGCGGCGTCGTGCCAGAGGACATCGACAAGCTGGTCGGGATGCCCGGCGTGGGGCGCAAGACCGCCAACTGCGTGCTCGTGTACGCGTTTGAAAAGCCCGCAATACCGGTCGACATACACGTGCACCGCATATCAAACCGGCTGGGGCTCGTGGAGACGAAGACCCCGGAGGAGACGGAGCAGGCCCTGATGAAGCTGGTCCCGAGGAGGCACTGGTTGCGCATAAACGACACGTTTGTGATGTACGGGCAGAACATCTGCAAGCCGGTCTCGCCCATGTGCGGGGTGTGCCAGATACGCGCAGAGTGCCTCTTTTACAGGAACAGCGTGCCTGCCGGGGATCCGCCGCCCGCCAAACCTGCGGGACGCCGCAGACCGGGGGGACGGGCCCTTCCTGCGGCGGCCGCCCGGCGGCCGCCCCCGCCCCCGCCGCAAGAGCGCGTGACGTGCGATCGGGACGCTGCACCGCCCCCGTTACTACCCTTATATTCACACATTTCAAAGGGCGTGTAATGGCGACACGCCCTGCAAGCAACCCGCAGGTATCGATCATCGTCCCCACGTACAACGAGTCGCAGAACATCATATCGATCCTAAAGTCAATACGCGCGAACATACCCAAGGGCGTGTGGGCCGAGACCATCGTAGTCGACGACGACTCGCCTGACGGCACGGGCCGCCTGGTCGACGACTATGTGGAGGGGCTGAGGCGGCTTGCAGAGGACACCGTAAGCGTGATACACCGCAGGGCAAGGCAGGGCGGGCTTGCGTCTGCCATACTGAGGGGGATCCAGAGCGCCAAGGCCGAGACCATCGTGGTGATGGACTCGGACTTTTCGCACCCGCCGCAGGTCATACCGAGGCTGCTCGAGGCGCTCAGGCAGTACCAGTGCGACCTGGTGGTGGCGTCGCGGTACGTTCGGGGCGGCGGTACCAGAAACTGGACACTGAAGCGCAGGATGATAAGCAAGGGCGCGGCCATAATTGCAAAGCTGGGGCTGCGCGTAAAGATCAAGGATCCGATGTCGGGGTTCTTTGCGTTCAAGCGGAACATCATAAACGGGCTTGCGTTCGACGCGCTGGGCTACAAGTTACTGCTGGAGATGCTGGTAAAGGCAAACAGCAACATAAAGGTGCACGAGATACCGTACACGTTTGAGAACCGCAGGCTGGGCACAAGCAAGCTTGACACCTCCCTGTACGAGACGGTGACCGAGTACCTGCGCGCGGTATGGAGGCTGTACAGGAGCAAGAGGCTCAAGGAGACCGCCCCGAAAGAGCGCAGGTCGGTCAGGTTTCTCTCAAAAGCCGCCAGGTTCTTTACGGTCGGCGCGTCCGGGTTCGGCGTCAACTATCTCGTCTCCATGCTGTTTGCGTCCGGGCTGGCCGACTTTTGGTACGTGCAGGCAAACGCCTTTGGGATCATTGCGTCCCTCTCGACCAACTTTGTGCTCAACAAGATCTGGACGTTTGAGGACCGCGACTTTGGGTTGAAGCGGACGCTGTCGCAGTACGGCAGGTTTGCGGCGTTCAGCTCGCTTGGCGCCGCGGTGCAGCTCGGGGCCGTGTACTGGCTGGTTGACACGCACGGCGTGTCGTACCCGCTTGCCCTGCTTGCGGCCATCGCGGTAGCGGCGTTTAGCAACTTTGTCCTCAACAAGAAGCTCACGTTTCGCGAGAGCCTGTGGGACTAATCGGCAGGGAGTGTCGGCCATCCACACACTCGGCCTCCGCCACGGACGCGCCCGAACACATGCCAAACTCGTATCAACCGCGTCTTCGAACTAGGCTTGTATGACTGTTATATAAAGAACTTAGAAGTACATAACATGGTCAACGACAGCGAGATAATAGGAACCAACCCGTGGTGGAGAGACGCGAAGAGGATTGAGGATGATCCAGAGATCGTGGCATGGGGGAGGACAAAGCTGCGGCTCATCCCGGGAATAATGCATGAGATAACCTAGGCGCAATGCAGCGGAGGCCGCCTCCTTTTGGAACCGGCCGCGACCGAAGGAACCCTCGGGAACATGGATGGATGGATGGATGGATGGATGGATGAACGGGCAAATGAAGCAAGAGGAGAATAAAGAAAAAGGAAGGGGTTGGTCCCGTTCCTACGGGGTATAGTTTGTGGTGCTGGTCGCAGCTGCCGTCTGGGACGAGATCCCCGTCGAGGACGGTACGGACGGGAACTGCTGCCCGATCTGCTGCTCTGCAACCGCTGAGGCCTCCTGCAGGATCCTCTCCGTCTCCTCGCTGGACACGTCGGATTCCATGCCAAAGGAGTCGCCGGCAAGCGAGTCCATCATGAGCCCGTTGAGGGTCTGCGTCATGGCGTTCAGCTCGGAGTCTGCCTCCGGCATGAACTTTCCGAGCGACGACTTTAGGCCCTTCATGGTGTTCATGGCAGGCTGGAGCGCAATCATTGCGTCACCGAGGTCGTGGACGGTAGTCAGCCTGAGCTGGCTCTGCTCGAGCGCCATCCTCATGTTGCTTAGCATCTTTGTAACCTTGCGTATCTCGGCCAGTTCGCTGCCGAGTACCTTGCTGGTGTTGATGTCGTGCTGCTGCATGGCCGCCACCACGCGCTGAAAGAGTCTCTGATCCCTCTCGCGCAGCTTGCCCAGCATGCTGTCCATCTTTGAGATCTGGACCTGCAGCCCGTTGACTGCGGCCTGGATCCGGGGCTTGAGGGCCCCCTGAGGCTTTGCAGCATCACGAATCTTCTCGGTTACACTTCGCGTCTCTGGTCGAGACCAGTTGTTCTCGAAGTTGTTTGCCATGCCGTCCCATGCTGCGTTTCCCACTTAATGGACGGTGTATATTTTTGTCAACCAAAGTGCCAAATTTTACTAACAAACTTAGGTAGGGCCGCCCCCGCCGGTTCGTGCCTAGGATAGCGGTGTTCGACTCGGGGCTGGGCTCGCTGTCTGTAGTCAGGGAGCTCCGCAGGGCGGCCAGAAGCGGGGGCGTGACGGCCGAGATCATATACTATGCGGACACGGCCAGCTTTCCGTACGGCTCAAAGCCAAGGGCGGAGCTGGGGCGCATCGTAAGCAGGACGGTATCGGGCCTGCGCGACCGGTTTGCGCCCGACGCCGTCGTGATTGCGTCAAACACGCCCTGCCTGGTGCTGGACATACGGGACGGACGCGACAACGGCATGCTGGTGGCCGGGGTGAGGCCGCCGCTTGCCGAGGCCGTCCGGCTGTCCGGCACGGGAAGGATAGGCATACTCGGGACGGCGTCAGGGATACGCGGGGCGGGGCTGTCGCGGATGATACGAAAATACAGGGCGGCCGCGCGCCGGGGCCCCAGGTTCTTCCGGATCGACGGCTCGGAGCTTGTCAAGATGGTGGAGACCGGCCTGTTTCTGCGGGACGTCGCGGCGTGCAGGGCGGCCGCGCGCCGCGTACTGGATCGCGCGATATCGGGACACGGCATCGACGTGGTCACGCTCTCAAGCACGCACCTGCCGTTTCTGGCCGACATCATGGGGTCGGAGTATCCCGGCGTGCAGTTTGTAAACCCCGCGCACAACGTGGCAAAGGCGGTGCTTGGCGCGTGTCCGGACGGGGCGCGCGGCAGGAATTCCCTGAGGATATACGCGTCAGGCGACTACGCCGCGCTGCAGGACAACCTGCAGAGGCTGCGCGTGCGCAGGAAGGTCAGGCCGCTCCTGCTGCCGCAGTAACTGGATGGGGCCGCGCGTGCGCGCGGCGGCGGCGGCGGCGGCAAATGCTGCCACCGTCCTGATGCTGCCGCCGCCCTAGAGCTGGTCGTCCCCCTTGTCCGGAACGCTTGCCTTCCTGTACCCGTGGCTGAACTCTTTGTCGTACAGTCTCGAGTATTCGTACGACTCAGGGTTTATCACGTCCCCGATCATCACGATTGCCGTCTTTGTGACGCGCGCGTCCCTGACCTTCTGCTCGATGTCCTCCAGGGTGCCTTCAATCACCTTCTCGTCGTCCCAGCTGGCCCTGTATATGACGGCCGCAGGCGTAGAGTCCCCGTATCCGCCCTTCTTGGCCTCTGAGACGATCTCCTTTAGGAGGTGCACGCTCAGGTAGAATATCATGGTGGCCCCGTGCCTTGCCAGCCCCACTATGCTTTCTGCCTCCGGCACCTTTGTGCGGGACTCCGCCCTCGTGATTATGATGGTCTGCGTGACTCCGGGCAGCGTGAGCTGCGTGCCTAGGGCGGCCGACGACGCCAGAAACGACGTTACGCCGGGCACCACCACAGACCTTATGCCCCTCTTTGCGAGCTCGTCAATCTGCTCCCTGATGGCGCCGTATATGGCCGGGTCGCCGTCGTGCAGGCGCAGCACTGTCTTCTTCCCGTCCGCCGAGGCGCCCCTGTACAGGATCTCGGATATCTCCTCCCTGACCAGCCCCGACGCGTCGTGCAGCTCCGCGTTCTTGCCCGCCATTGCAATTATGGGCTCCGGGATGAGCGATCCCGAGTATACTATGACGTCCGCGTTCCGTATGAGCCTCCTGGCCTTTACGGTGACGAGCTCCGGGTCGCCGGGGCCGCATCCTACAAAGTATACAGTATTTTCAGGCACGCTTTACCACCAGAATTGAAAAGTATTTTGAGCCCAGGCTCTCCTCGCTGACCTCGCCGAGCGTCATCTTCCGTATCACCTCTTGGTCGGTGCCCAGGGACTGGCCTATAGCGAAGAGCGAGTCGTCGCCGAACCCCGACTCGCGCAGTACGTCTATGACCTGGTCAAAGTACCTGCCGTCCTTGAGAAATATCATTGACTCCGCGTATCTGGCGATCTCCTTGACGCCGGCCAGGTCGTAGCACGAGGGTATTATGGCGACCTTTTCTGCGCCCTCCGCTATACTGACGCCCACCTTTGAGGCGAACGTGAACATGGACACTATCCCCGGTATGACGGATATGTCCATCTCGGGGTGCTCTGCGCTGAGGTGCCTGTGCATGTAGATCCACGTGCTGTAAAGGTACGGGTCTCCCACCGTCAGGTATACTATGTTTTTGCCCGTGGCGACCGTCCGGGCCATGATGTCGGCGTTGCGCCTCCAAGTCTCCTCCAGCACGTCGCGGTCCTTTGTCATGGGAAAGATCAGCTTTGTTACCTCCTGCCTCGGCTCGTCCACGAGGTGGGAGACTACCGACAGCGCTATGCTGGGCCTGTCCTCTGCAGACGCGGGGCACATTATGACGTCCGCGCCCTCTATGGCTCTGACGGCCCTGACGGTCAGCAGATCCGCGTCGCCGGGGCCTACGCCTATCCCGGTCAGACTTCCCTTCATGACTGGGCTACCTGCAATGATCCTATAAGTCTAGGCTGTCGTCACTGCGCGCGTCGCCGATATTATCGTCACGGGGTTTCTTGCAAGCATCATGGTGCCGGTGGAGGTCTTCCGGCTCTTTGATATGGTCACCTGGGTTATGTCGACGTCCTCAAACGGCATCCTGCCTATGATCCCCAGGACCGCGTGCAGGGTCTCGATCAGTATGGTGCTGATTACGATGCGCCCCCCGGGCCCCAGCATGCGCGAGCACCTCTCCACAATCTCCGCGGTGTCGCCGCCGGTCCCGCCTATTATGATGGCGTCGTACGGTGGCGCGTGCGGCGAACCGTCCGCACCGCTGCCACCGTCGCCGGTCCCGCCAAGCACGTCCAGGGCGTCCCCGCGCACCACGCCGGCGTACTCCCGCACGCCGAACCGTTCCAGGTTTCTCTCGGTCAGCGCGACGGCCTCGCCGTCGCGGTCGATTGCCGTTACAAGGCCGTTTCCGGCTGCACGGATCGCGGCCTCCACCGTTATGGAGCCGGAGCCGCATCCCACGTCCAGTATATGATCCCCGTCCTTGAGCCTGGCCTTGCTGACTATGATTGCGCGCACCTCCTCCTTTGTGATGGGCACGGAGTCAGACCTCTCAAAGTATTCGTCCGGAATCCCGGGCACGTCGGAGCGCCATTTCGAGGGGCTGAGTGGTTTTTTCGTAGCGCCGTTGCCGCCCTTTCCACTAGAGGTTGATCCCACTCTGCACACTCTCCAGGTTGACCAGCGTGTAGGACACTATCCATACGAACAGGTACAGGAACACGTAGCTTCCCAGCCCCTGCGTCACTATCTTCTTCCTGTCCGAGGAGGGCAGCTGCATCTTCATGCCCTTTGCGACGAACACGGTCCCGATGAACAGTATTATCATGAACGCGATGGACGCCCACCTTCTATCCTCGCCCTCTATGTCGGCAAAGACGAACGTCGCGGCCACGCCCGCCGCTACCGCGAGCGTCACGCGCATCCAGAACAGCAGGTTGAGCTTGCGCTCCTTTTCGCTCCTCTGGAACTCCGACTCGGGGGGCGGCTCCGGCGCCTTTGCATCCTCGCCGCCGTCGGTGGGCGCCGACGACGCGGGCTTTGCGGCCGCGGGGGGCGGCTCCGGCTCTGCGCCGCCCGCCACGTCGTCCTTTGCAGGCGGCTCCGCCTGCCTGTCACCCCGGCCGCTCCCAGAACCCGAAGTCGGCTTTGACTTTCTCTTCTTGAACCTGGCCAAGGAATTTCTAGCCTGCTTTGGGGCCGCCTCGTTTAATACCTTTGGTAGACGATCCCGGCAGTCGTTTGGCCCCTGTGCACCGTTCCTCCCCCCACCCGACCTCTCTGTGATGGCCGGGTGCGTGTAAGGTGGCCGGCCTGTGGCGGCCGGCGCGCCGGGATATCTGGATTGGGGGGGGGGGAAGAGTCGCACCCGCATATCGGTGCCGTTGGCAGTACCAAGAAGCGCAAAGGAGTTTAATCCTAGAGGGGGGAGGCCACACCATCATGGCACTTGCCGGAATCGAGCTGCGCTTTATAGTCGACCACGTATCAGGCATCATAGACGGATACTACGTCAACAACATCTACGGGGTCACGAGGGACAGCCTGCTGTTCAAGCTGCGCCACACCTCAAAGGACGACCTGTTCCTGATGGTCTCGACCTTTGGCATATGGCTGACGTCCACCAAGCTGGGCCAGATAGAGGAGAACCGCATGCAGAGGCGCCTGCGCAGCACGCTTCTGCGCATGAGGTTTCGGCAGATAAGGCAGATCGGCGCCGAGCGCATCGCGTACCTGGAGTTCGAGGGGTTTGGCAGCGAGTTTGTCCTGGTAGCGGAGCTCTTCGGGGACGGCAACGTCATACTGTGCGACGCGGACATGAAGATCCTGGCCCTGATGCACTCGGTGGACGTGAGGCACCGGACGCTCAAGGTCGGGGCCAAGTACGCCCCGCCGCCCGCGCCGTCAGACAACGCGGTGGACATACTGAGCATGGGCAGGCAGGACTTTGCCTCCCTGCCCGGGGCCGATATGGCCGCGGCCAGGTGGCTTGGGCGCACGCTGGGACTGCCAAGAAAGTACGCCGAGGGGATAATACGGATGGCCGGCGTGCCGTCCGGCACCGCGGGCACGCAGCTGGACCAGGGGCAGGCAGACGCGATATGTGACGCGGCCGTGCGCCTGGTGTCCGACGTAACGTCGGGAAACCACACCCCCGTCATAATAACGACAGAGGGCAAGAGCCCGGAGGTGATGCCCGTCGACGTGACGGGCGGCATGGACGATGACGACGGCGCCGGTGACGGCGACGCGGCCGGCACCACTGCCAAAAGGTCCAAGGCCTCCAGCTTTATGGCCGGCCTTGACAAGGTCTTTACCGAGTCGTTTCTTGCCAGGGCGCGCGATGCGGGGGCGTCCGGCACGGCCACGCGAATCAAAGATCTGGAGACCCAGATTGCAGAGCAGCAAAAGGCGGTAGATACCGTGATGCGCCGCTCCGAGTCAGTCGGCGCGCTTGCAAGGTTGCTGCTAGGGCTTGCGGGAGAGGGCGTGCTGTCCATGTCCGACGGGCGCGTCCTGCCCGCGCTTGAGGGGTGCGGGGCACAGCTTCTGCAGGAGAAGGGCGTACACCTCGTAAGGATATCTGACAAAAAGATACAGGTCAGCATGCAGGCCCCGCTGCAGTCAGTCGCGTCCGTGCTGTTTGACGAGGCAAAGCGGCAGGCAAGGGCGGCCCCGGCCATTGAAAAGTCGATGGCAGACGCGCGCAGCAGGCTAGAGAAGCTGTACGGCGAGGCCCAGTCGGACAGGGCCAGGGCCGGCAGCGGCATCGCCTCTGAGATACGCAAGAAGAGCTGGTTTGAGCGGTACCGGTGGTTCTACACGTCAGACGGCTCGCTTGCGGTGGGGGGAAGGGACGCCGCGTCCAACTCTGCCGTCATACGCAAGCAGATGGCTCCGGGCGACCGCGTGTTCCACGCCGAGGTGCACGGCTCGCCGTTCTTCATACTAAAGGGGGCCGACCCGTCCGCGGCGCCCTCCGACGTAAGCATGAACGAGGTGGCCCATGCGACGGTCTGCTTTAGCAGGGCCTGGCGCGAGGGGATGCACGGGATGAGCGCGTTCTGGGTCGGCCCCGATCAGGTCCGCAAGTCGGCTCCCACGGGCCAGTTTCTGCCAAAGGGCTCCTTTACCATATCGGGGCAGCGCAACTTCATCCGTCCCCAGTCCCTGAGGCTGGCAGTCGGCATGGTGATCCACAATGGCAGCCCCGTGCTGGTGTGCGGGCCGCCGGAACCCGTCGTGTCTCGCTCCGTGCTGTACGCGATAATAGAGCCGCACGGCCCCGACCTGTCGGAGGCCGCCAAGCGCGTGAGGACCGAGTTCCTAAAGCTGGACGAGGACGCGGCCAAGAGGATACCGCTTGACGACTTTGTCAGGGTTTTGCCGTCGGGCAAGAGCCAGGTAAAGGAGGTGGGGCGGCAGCAGCAGCAGCAACAGTAGCCGCCGCCGCAGCAGGACTGGGAAGAAAAGACGCGGTCCGTCCAGTCGCGGCCATCCGGAGGTTCGGGCTGGCACTCGATTGTACGGCAAATCACGGGCTGCCGTTTCTGCTGGCGCCGCTGCCATTATCGTAATTGTCTTCGATGCGCACAAACCCACCCTCGCGCGGCTCGGGAGGGGGGATCTTCTTTGCGCTGCCGAGGCCCATGGTCGTTATGATAACGGACGAGAGTATTATGAAAAAGACGATCTGCGGGTAGGCCTCCGCGTTCGGGAGCCCCATGGTGAGCGGCAGCGTCGCCAGGACTGCCGCGGCAAGCCCCCTTGGCATCATCACTTGGGTCACCTTCTTGTCCAGCTTTGAGAACCTCTTGGTCAGGACCGCCCTCACCATCCCGACGCGCGCCACGTAGATCAGGACCGTCGCGACCACGCCCAGCAGTATGTACTCGATCTGCCCAAAGCTGGCCAGCAGCCCCACGAACACGAAGAAGAAGGAGCGCACGAGAAACGTCAGCTGGTTGTGGGTCGGGTCGCTTGCCTCGATCCTCCTTACCCTGAACCTGAAGACCTTTGAGAAGCGGTCCTTGTTTCCCAGCATCAGCCCGAAGACCAAAGCAGTCAACGCCCCCGACTCGCCGAACATGTTTGCCATAAAGAACAGCACGAAGAGTATCCCGAGCGTCAGCATGTAGCTGTGCTGCGCGTTTGCAAACTTTGTCGTGACATACATCCACGGGATCCCCACCCCCAGCCCCAGCACGAGTCCGACCATCATCGCGGTCCCGATGGTCTCGCTGAGCACGGCGAGGCTGAACTCGCCTGTCAGTATGGCCTCGAACATGATGAACGCGATTATGGTGGCCAGTATGTCGGTGATCGCCGACTCGAAGCTCATCATGGACCTCGCCCCCTCCG
The DNA here is from genome assembly GCA_022823825.1 of Nitrosopumilaceae archaeon. GTDB lineage: Archaea > Thermoproteota > Nitrososphaeria > Nitrososphaerales > Nitrosopumilaceae > Nitrosopumilus. The sequence goes on from JAJEHG010000012.1 coordinate 93,959, forward strand.
AGACGCGCACGTTCCGGACCAGCCCGAACACGATGACGGAGCTGCTCCCCCCCACTATCGTGCCGAGCAGCACGCTGTCCATCAGCCACCATCCGGCCCAATAGTACGCGAGCGCCGCCACTATCGCCACCGACACCACGAACCCCAGTATCGCGAGGAATATGGAAAAGTGCGCCGTCCTCGCTATGCTCTTCAGGTCCAGGTTCAGGCCGCCGTCAAACATGATTATGATCAGCGCGACGGCCGCAAAGTATGGGACGATCTGCGCGACGGCGGCAGGCTGCACTATACCCAGGACGGGGCCCAGGACGACCCCGAGGATCATCAAGAATGCGACGTCCGGGATTCCCGTCCTTTTGAAGAACGCCTCGCCCATAACACCTAGAAATATGACCACGCCTGCCGCAAGCAGGAGGACGGGCGCAGACGCGATCGCCCCGTCGGACGTTGTAATCTCCGAGAGCATGCCGATGACCTCCGATACGGAGGCGGGCCACGACGCCCCCTGCAGGAGGCCGTCCCACTGGAACCCGTTGAATATGTCAAGCACGGCCAGCGCTACGGGTAGCAACAACCCCTGCTAACCATGTTGTCTTAAAACCAATTTGATCCCCGCGGGCATGGGGGCCGCGTACGGCAGGCCGCTGGAGGGATAGCGAGAACCGTTCAACCAGACTGCATCCATTACTTGAGGGCAACAGCTGCATCCATTCGTGCATGAGTGGCGCGGGGTGGATTTGAATCCACAAGTGAGGGGCGGAGGGCGGAGGGCGCCAAGTGCCCGTTGCTTTAGTGCTCCTCAGTTACTGTATTTTGAAATCTCGCGGAGCAAGACCTACTTTTTCAATTAACCATATTGTATTTTTTATAACGCTGGGCCGATTAAAGTTCACATTAATATAAAACGTATTGTGGCATTCCCTGTAGCGTACTTTGCCTTTTTCATAAGGTCGTTTTTCTGTAGTGACCAGCGGATTTTTCCAACCCGATGGCATTGGACAATCTGTTGTCTTTATGTAACCGTTATCTATCAAATAGTTAGCTATTTCAAACAAAATGCTTGCATAAGAATGACACTCCTTTGGTGGATCATTCCGACAGATTATTTTTATAGGTAATTTTTCGTTGAGGCCGAATTCCGATATTGACACTTCTCTGCCATACTGTTCTAGTGGTTTAGATCGAGATTTTGCAACGTTAATTTTTGCGCTATTCGTTTTAATTTTAAAATCTTTCATGTCTAATTCTGCGTAATGTATTAGCTTTTTTGTGCTTGTTACAATTCCGATAGGGTTTAAGTTTGTATTAAGAAACCATCCTTTTCTGATTTCTTTATAATTTCTCATTTTAATTCCTGTTTGATTATATTCACTTGTGTTTAAAATAGCAGTTTTTGGACCCGCATATATTGGGCAATCAGACTTAGCTATGTAATCTTTATCAATTAAATACTTAGCTACGTTTACAAGTATGTCGATCCAATGTCCGCATTTTATTGGTTGGTTACTCTCGCATCTCAAACTTACTGCTGGTTTCCCACTGGGTCGAAATTTTGCTATTGACACGTCATTGTCTGGTTCCTCAAATGTTGATGATTCTTGCTCCGGTATTTTTCTTATTATGACATCTCGTTCTAGAGCAGCTAACCCCTCATAGATTTTCGTTGATGAACTTCTTGTTACTTCTATGTTGAAATCTACATCTTCTCCGTCTTGACTTATGGTCCACTTTGTCCATTCGTTTCCATCTGTAAGCACACCATGTTTCATACTGTTATCTCGCAGATACTTTATCAACTGACGCTTATCCTTGTCTTTAATCCCTCCCAACTTTTTCGCTTCTATCAGTAAGCGCTTTCTCAAATTATAGTCCCATCGTCCATCCTTGCCCTCCTCGTATTCCACCTCGTCTGGATTGTCTAAACACCACCCAAGCTCTCTAAGAACGGGATCGATCAATACATACCTCGTTGTCGTCTCGTTGCCAATTTTGCTTCCGTGCTTGTCAATCTTTTTCTTTAGCTTGCTGACACTCTTAAAAGCCCATTTTGGCATAACATTCTGCAATATACGTTAGTTATAAGCATGTATTATTTTGAGTGATGTAACAATCTGTCCGTCAACTTTGACAGTGTAAATTATCACTTTGTACGGGACGCTTTTCGTACTCTAGTAATGCTGTGGCGCCAAATCTCTATAGCTTGGTATCTACAGCGTCTGTAAGTTCTGCATTCTTGTCTTTCTTACACTGTGGCACATGCTTTGTTATGGATATGCAATGTGTTCCGCTATTACGCCGTCGATCTCCGATATGGGAATGCGGGACTGTTCCATGCTGTCCCGCCGCCTTATCGTGACGGTCTGGTCCTGCAGGGTCTGGTGGTCCACCGTTATGGCAAACGGGGCGCCCACCTCGTCAAGGCGCCTGTACCGGCGGCCTATGGCGCCCGAGTGGTCCAGGAACGCGTCGCACTTGCGCCTTATCGTGCGGTATATCTCGTCCGTCTTTTCGCGCAGCCCGTCCTTCTTTACCAGGGAGAGCACGCCCACGTGGACCGGCGCCAGATACGGCCTGAGCGACAGTACCGTCCTGTCGTCGTGCTCCGCGTCGCGCGTGAGGGAGTGCTCCAGTATGGTGTACAGGCTGCGGTCTATGCCCATCGATATTTCAAAGACGTGCGGCAGCACCTTCTGCTCCCCGTCCATGACCTCGAACTTTTCGCCGCTCTGCTTGGCGTGCCCGGACAGGTCGTGCCCGGACCTGTAGTTGCACGCGACCAGCTCCAGCCATCCCGTCGACACCTCCACCTCAAAGTCAAAGGCGACCTCCGCGTAGAACGCCTTCTCCTTCTGGCCCAGCTTCCGGAACCTGCTCTTTGACATGTCGATGCCGGTCTTCTCATAGAACTCGGCCAGCAGCCCCAGGTAGTACGCCACCAGCCTGCTTGGCAGCAGTCCTGCTTGTACCGCGTCAGAGCACGACACGGTCTGGATCGCCGCGTCATACCCGTCGGCAACCTGCAGGTTGAGCATGGTGTTTTCGACCTCTGCAAAGTTCGGCACATCGTCAAGCTTGCCGGGGTTGCAGAACACCTCTATCTCCGCCTGGTAGAACTCCCTTAGCCGCAAGAGCCCCTGCCTTGGCGCGATCTCGTTTCTAAAGCTCTTGCCTATCTGCCCCACGCCGACCGGCAGCCTCCCCCTCATGGACTTGAACAGCCTTGGAAAGTCCACGAATATCGACTGGCAGGTCTCGGGGCGCAGGTACGCCGCCTTCTGCTCGGGCCCTATGCCCACCTTGAACATCATGTTGAACCGCTCCGTGCCTGAGAACTGTCCGCCGCACTTGGGGCACCTTATATCGTTCTCCGAGATTGCGGCGTCAAACTCGGCCGGTTCAGCGGACTCCGGTATGGTCACGTTTGATATCTCCTCTATGGCCTTGTCGGCCCTGACCGTGAGGCCGCACTTTTCGCACCTGGTTATGGGATCGGCAAAGCTTGCCAGGTGGCCCGACGCCTCGAACACCGAGCCGGACATTATCTGCGAGCCGTCGATCTCCATCATGGCGTCCCGCCTGATCAGCTCGCGGCGCCACAGCTCGACGAACTTGTTCTTCAGGGAGACGCCTGACGGCCCGTACTCCCAGAACCCGGCCTGCGCGTCGCCGTACACCTCGCAGCTTGGAAAGTAAAAGCCCCGCTCCAGTGCAAGCTTTACAACCTCGTCATAGTTCATCGTATGTCACCCGCGTTGCTGCCATCCTGATATAACCATCACTACCGGGCCCCCCCGGCGCCCCTTGCCGCAAGAAGCTCCCTGGCCTTTGCAATGTTTCCCACGTCGTCCCTCTTCTCGTCGATCGGGGTCTCCAGGATGAGCGGTATGCCGTTTCTGTCGGCAGTCCTCGCCGCCGCGGCCATTCCCTCCTCGCCTATCTCGCCGAGTCCTATGTGGTAGTGCCTGTCGCGCTTTGATCCCAGCTCGCCCTTTGCGTCGTTGAGGTGCACTATCTTGAGCCTGTCCATTCCCACGTGCTCCTCGAACAGGCCGAACGTCTCCTTTACGCTTTTTTTGGTCCGCATGTCGTACCCGGCCGCGAACGCGTGGCACGTATCAAGGCAGACCCCGAACCTTCCGGCGGGCCTGCACCTGTCCAGTATGTCGCCAAGCTGTCCTAGGTCGGAGCCTACCGAGTTCTTCTGCCCCGCCGTGTTCTCCAGCAGTATCATCACGTCGTTCTTCGCCGCCCCGGCCGCCCCGTTGAGCCCCTTGACCAGCCTGTCCATGCCGGCCTCCTCGCCTGAGCCCAAGTGGCTTCCAAGGTGCGTCACGACATACGGGATGCCGAGCAGCCCGCACCGGCGCACCTCGTCTGTGAGCGTGGCCGCCGACTTTGAGAAGCCCGCGTCATCGGGGGAGGCCAGGTTGGGCAGGTACGGCATGTGGGCGCAGATCGCGTCCCCGTCGATCCCGCTCTCCTTGAGCTTTGTACGGAATGCGGCGGTCACCTGCCCGTCAAGCTCCTTTGCGTGCCATCCCCGTGGGTTGCGCGTGAACATCTGGAACGCGGTGCAGCCGCGCTGCACGGCGTTGTCGACTGCCATGTCGATGGAGCCAGATATCGATACGTGGCACCCGACTTTTGCCGCCATTACACGCGGCGGTCGTACGCGTGATAATTTAAACCCGCACGAAAAAATCGGCGGAATGTCTGTGGCCTATCAGGGTGTGACGCACGTGGCACGAGGCGGACGTCCTTGCTGACAGGACAGCTAGAGCGCGCCTGCATCCCTTAGCAGATCCAGCGTGCCCTCGAGATCGTCGAGATCGCCCAGATCTATGTCTGGTATGTTGACGTCCTCAATTGGGGTCTGCGGGCCTACCACCTCCACGTTGCCTGCCAGGGGGTACTCGTAGGTGGTCGTGGCAAAGAAGTCCTGGGCCTTGTCGCTGAGCATGTACTCTATGAACTGCCCCGCAAGCTCCTGATCCTGTGCGGTGTCGACTATTCCCACGCCGGCGACGTTTATCATGGAACCCGCGTCTCCATCCGTATGGTAGTGGTCCACTGGAAACTCTGGATCCTCGGCCAGGAACCTCTGCAGGTAGTAGTTGTTGGTAAAGCCTACGTGAACCTCCCCTCTTGCAATCCCCTCTACCGTCGGCGTGTTTCCGGAATATGCAACGGGCTCGTTGGCCATTATCCCAAGCAGCCATTCCCTTGCCCTGTCGTCCCCTTCCATCACTCTGAGCGCGGTAACGAACGACTGGAACGAGCCGTTAGGCGGGGCCCATCCTATCCTGCCCTTCCATTCCGGCTCGACGAAGCCCCATATGGATCCGGGCAGTTCCGACTTGTCAACCAGGTCCGCGTTGTAATTGACGACGCGGGCCCTGCCCGTAATGCCGATCCATTCCCCGTCTGGGGACTTGAAGGCGTCATCGACCCCCTGCAGTATCTGCGCCGGAATTGCCAGCAGGCGGCCCTCCTTTGAGAGCGCGCCCAGCGAGCCCGCGTCCTGGGCAAAGTAGACATCGGCGGGACTGTCTTGGCCTTCCTCCAATATGGCAAGGGCCAGTTCTGCCGTTTCTCCATACCGTACTTCGGTCTCGATGCCGGTATCTCGCTCAAACTGCTCTATTATCGGCCCTATCAGCGATTCGGATCTCCCAGAGTATACTGTAAGTGTCCCGGGTTCCGTTGAAGCGGTTGCAGGCTCTTCGACTGGATCGGTATCAGATGTGGCAACAAGGCCCACAACGCCAATGATTATGGCTGCCGCAACGGCTCCTCCAATAACCGCAAACTTGGTGTTGTTTCCCACTGGCTGCCATTGTGGCCCGTTTCACTTAAAACTTGTGTGTTTCGATCGGAGGGGTCACCTTGTCCCACCCCGGAAATTCTTATGCAATTAAGTATACAAAAGCGTCTGAATCAGGGGATGTGATCTATATGCGCAGAACTGGACGGGGCCTGCGGAGTGGGCAGGCTGCTGCAGGTTCGTGCCATTGATCGTGGCAGGTTTAAGTAAGCGGCGCCTATCCATGTTGTCGGTGTTATGGCAGTAATGTCCCAGTCCGTTCGGCGGTACGAGGTGCGGAACGGCCGCAACCGGTGCCACCTGATCCCCTACATAGGAAACAAATCCGGCTTTTCGGACATCTTCGACGAGCTGGTGCCTGGCGACGCCGGAAATGGAAAGATTGTGGATGTCTTTGGCGGGTCGGGTGCGTTTGCCATATACTGCTGCTTTAGGTTCGGCTCGGATCGTGTGGTTTACAACGACAACAACCCCGTCCTGACCAACTTTATGGCATTTGTCCGCGATGACGTGGCGGGACTGATCGAGGAATACGAGGGGCACAAGAGTGCGTCGTCCCCCGACTATTTCCTAAGGGTGCGCACGGAGTCCCTGACGGACGGCCTGAGGGGGGCCGGTAGGTTCCTGTACCTTGCAAAGAACGCCTTTAGCGGCAAGATTCGCTTCAACAAGAAGAACGGGTTCAACGCACCGATGCGAAAGAGTGCAAAGTGCCCCTCGCTCTCAGAGGAGCGCCTCCGCGCCATCAGCGACGTGGTGGGAAAGATGGCCATAACCAACAAGAGTTTTGAGGAGTTTCAGGACACCAGAGACGCATTTCTCTACCTTGATCCCCCGTACATGAACAACACAAACGCCCACTACAACGGAGTGCCCGCAACGGAGAGCTTTGCGCGGTTCGTACGCGCGACCACTTTGCACAACCGCGTCATGATATCCGAGCAGAACGAGCCGGACGCGATAGGGATTCCCGAATCCTTCAGGATCTACCGCATAGCACTGCGCCGGTCCCTGCAGTATGTGACGCAAAAGGACAGCGCGGAGATAATAGCAACAAACTACGACCCGCACGAGCGTGCTAGATGATGCGGCTATTGCTTCAAGGCTGGGCTGGGCAAGCCCGTGCAAGGACACCGGCAAGAAAGATACTGCGCAGACGCCCCCGCCAATTCCTGCCAAAGGATCTGCTTGGGATCAATTCCTGCATTTCATGCATTCAGAAGACATCGCGACTAGAGTAACGCTCATTGAAAATTTCGTCTCATGAGGTACAGTCGCAGAAAAGCTTATTGATCGACGGATCGCCGAACCGTCCATGAGCGAAAGTAGCAGGAAGATCCGGGAGCTGACGGAGGCCATGCGTGCAGAGAGGGATGTCAGGATCCGCAACAGGATGATGGCGGTCATGGGCGTACTCAAGGGCCACTCCACAAAGACCGCCTCTGATTTTGCCGACGTGGACCGGCGCACAGTACAACTGTGGGTTGCTAAATTCAACGAAGGCGACATCGGTGGCCTCCGGGACGCTCCCGGGAGGGGCAGGGTGTCCCGCGCAAAGTACGGGCGGATCAGGAGACTTGCAGACAGGCTTGCCGGCAGGAACATGCTCACTCCGAGAAAGCTTCGAAACTGGATACGGCGAAAGCTGTACATCCGGTACAGCCTGTGCAGCGTGCGCAGGATACTGCGCTTCCTTGGGTTTTCCTCCAAGAGATCCACCACCAGGTACGCCTCGGCGGCCGACGCGGACGCGATAAAAAGATGGCAGGCCGATGCCGCAGGCATGATATCGGGGGCAAAAAGGCGCGGGTTTACCATCGTGGTGCAGGACGAGTCGATATTCGTCAGGGTGGGGACGAACGGGAGGAAGTTGTGGTCGCGCGTCGGAGATCCGGTGGCCGTCACCAGATATGGCAGGAGGGACAGGACCGTCGTGTACGGCGCCCTGGCCGAAGACGGGACCAGGCTCATGCGGCAGTACGAAAAATTCGACGGCCCGACGTTCGTAAAATACCTCGAGGAGGTGCGCCGCAAATGGGGCAAGGCCTTCCTGATAATGGACAACGCAAGCCAGCACAAGACCAGGGCGGTCAGGGAGTACCTGAAAGAACACGACGGCATAGAGGCCCTGTACCTGCCTACCGCGACGCCGGAGCTAAGCGTGATAGAGGCGATATGGAAGGACGCAAAGTACAGGCTCGTCACTTCCGAACACTATGAGACGCTGGAGGAGTTGGCGCACGCGGTGTCTGAATATTTTAGGACGTGCCCGATCAGGCTCAACATCTACAAATTCTTGTACCGCTACATGTGAGGCGAAATTTTCAATGATCGGCACTATAGCAGTCATTCCTATCTCTGACCTCAACGACTAGCCTGCAACGTCCTTGCTCTTTTTATGTATCAGCATGCAAGCCATGCCATGCTTGTGCTGGGCAAGGATGAGAAGGCAAAGTATCCCTTTCTGGCCGATGCCGGAAGACACCTACAGGAGTACGGCTTTGAGCTCCCGCAGTTCGGCACCGATCCCGCCCTCAGGGTCATCGTGGACAAGGCGTACGAGCGGGTAATGGCGGCGACCGGCGGCTCCGTATACAGGTCCGGGCTGGCCGACGGCAGGGCGGTGCAGGACCGCATGCTGGACGTGGAGATACTCTCGTTTCTGATTGCCATCATACTGATAAAGCTGGCAAATCGCCACACCCTCGTAAGGCGCTTTGCGCTAAGCGAGGCACGCAGGGCGGAGTCGTACCTGGCCGGGGACCTGTCGGACCGCCGCGACCGCTCAAGGGCCGACATGGCGCGGCGCATACTGCACGACCTGTTCGGACTCAAGGTAGGAGTGCGCGACTCCGACAGCCGGTACCTGATACCCGTGCCGGACTATCTCAGGCACTCCTCCGTATTCCACGAGCGCGAGTGGAAGCTGGTAAACAGGCAGGTCGAGGACGGCCACGTGATACTGAGGCCAGACAAGACGGTCAGGCTGATCCGGCACGCGCTGACCACGTACATCTCGGCCAAGATCAGGAACTCGCCGGTCCCGGACATGATACCCGGCCTTGAGGAAATGGTCGCCGAGCTGGCCGCCGTAGCCGACAAGCTCACGCCCGCGTACGAGAGCACGGGCGAGAATCCGCCCTGCATAAAGCACGCCATCAACGTGCTCAAAAGCGGCGAGAACCTTCCCCACTCGGGCCGGTTCATGCTTGCCACGTTCCTCCTTGCGAGGGGACGGCCGATCGAGGAGATCGCGCCCCTCTTCAAGAACGCGCCCGACTACAGCGAGCGGGTAACTATGTACCAGCTGAACCACCTGTCCGGCAGGACGGGGGGAGTAAAATACAACTGCCCCTCGTGCGACAAGCTGCGCACCCAGAACCTGTGCTTTGCCGTGCCGGAATGCGACGGGATCATAACGCCGCTGCAGTTTGGGCGTCGGAGAAAGACGGTTGAACACGAGCAGCAGCAGCCTTCCGACGCGGAACCTGCGGAGGGAGAGCCGGCATGAACGAGCGCGACATACAGTTTCTGGAATCCGCGTTCAAGAAATATTACTATGACCATATATCTGAGATCCCCGTGCCCGACGACATGCTGCACCGCGAGTTCGGGTACCAGAAGCTGGGGGTGAAGGGCATGACGCGGCACATCCAGGTGAAGGACGCGGGGCAGATGCGCGTCATGTTAGTGCAGGCCGTGCCGTCAGACGTGTACTGCTCAAACTCGTACTATTCGTTTCCAAGCCTGGACATGAAGGAGAAGGACTGGCGGGGGGCCGACCTCGTATTTGACATTGACGCAAAGGACCTGGATCTGCCCTGCCGCAGGGACCACGTGCTTGCGGTATGCGAGACGTGCGGCCGCTCCTGGATGGCGCAGGAAAGGGAGGAGGAGGAAGAGGAGGAAAAGAGAAGAGAAAGAGGAACAGGTGAGAAAAGAGCAGGAGACCCCAACCTTGAGTGCAGCTCGTGCGGCCAGGCCGGCCGCGTGAGGCCCAAGTCACTGCCGTGCAAAAAATGCATTACAGCATCAAAAGAGCAGGTGGCCCTGCTTAACCGCATACTGCGCGACGAACTCGGGGCGGGGCCGGATCACATGTCCACGTACTTTTCTGGAAACGAGGGGTTCCATGTGCACGTGTCGGATCCCAAGTTCAGGGAGCTTGACGCGAGGGCGCGCGCCGATCTTGCGGGCTACGTGATGCTGAGCGGGCTGATGCCCGAGGCGCTCGGCGTATACAAGGCCTCCGGGCTTGACAGGGCCGAGCTGCCCGACCTGGGCCAGAAGGGGTGGCGCGGCAGGTTTGCAAAGGCCGCGTTCGGCTCAAAGGCCAAGCGGGCCGAGGTCATCTCGGAGCTGTCCAAGGTTCCGGCCGGGGCCGCGTACGCCAGATTCGAGGGGATAATCAGGGAGGTGTCAGGCGACGTCGGCGCCAGGATAGACGCGCAGGTTACCGGCGACATACACCGCATATTTCGCATGCCGCACACGATAAACAGCAAGAGCGGGATGCTAAAGGCGGCGTGCGCCGTCGACGCGGACTCGTTTGATCCGTACGTGGACGCCGTGGTCTTGGACTCGGACGAGACCGTACCAGTCGAGTGCGGCTGCCCCGTCAAGTTCGGCCTCGGGCGCGAAAGGTTCGGGCCCTACAAGCCGGGCGAGAGCGCGGAGATGCCGGTGTACGCGGCCGCATATGCAATATGCAAGGGGTTCGGGCGGCTGGCGGCCGCCGACGTTCCACGCCGGTGACGAGATCCTCCTGCGCCGTCCCTGCCCGCGGCGTTTTTGGAAAGCCCCGGCGATAGAACTGTTTTTAGGCTCACGTGCCGGCACCATGTCCAGTGATTGTCATGCATGCTGGCGAGCTTGATGGCTCGCTGGCGTTCTGGGCCGAGGCGTCGGGGCCGGAGGAGGGGCCGGGGGGCGGACGGCCGAGAGGAAGGAGGGGGAGAAAGAGTCCGGACGGCGGCAGCGCGCGGGGCGCCAGGGGTTACGGCTTCTCCGCTTCGCCTCACCAGCTTCGCGCCCTGCTGAGGTCCATGGGGCTTGACCCCCGGGCGATCTCGCGGGCAAGGATCTGGCTCCCCACCGTTGCGGCGCCGACGGCGCGTAAGGGAGGCGCCGACGCCCGTCCCGTTCCGTCCAGCGAGTACGTTGCGGGCACCGCCATGGCGGCAGCGGCAGCAGAGGAGGGCAAGGCATCAAAAAGCCCCGTGATGAGACCGTGGGCGGTGAACGTGGCCAGGCTGTCCGGGGGGGACGCCGCGGCGCTGCTGTGCCGCGTCATGGGCCGTAGGACGACGGAGCCGGGGGTGGTGGTGGGCGCGGACCTGTCATACCTGTCGCGCGCCATGCGCCTGGCCGGTTCCCTGGTCGCCCGGCAGCAGTACCTGCCGGACGTGGCCGCGGCCGGCGGAGACGACGCGGGCGGCGGCGAGGGCGGCGGCGGCGCCTACGACGCGGCATGGAACCCCCTCCTGGTGGGCAGGGACTCCGAAAGGTTCGAGGCGCTCTCAGGCGGCATGCCCGGAGCGGTGCGGGCGTTCTCCGACGGGGACGCCGTGCCGGAGGACGCGCCGCACGCCGTGCTCCTGCGCATAGTCACGCGGCTGGTAAGCCACATGGTGCGCGCGGCGGCGTCCGCGGGCCTGCCCCCGACGTTCCACCGCCTCAAGAGGTTCGACAGCGCGCACGACCGCTGGATGCACGAGCTGAAGACCACGAGGCCCAGGGCAATCGAGGGCCCCGACGCGCCGGGGCTGTCAGACCAGGTGCGCGAGTGGCGGCGCCCCATTGTGGCCTCGGCCGGCTCGCCGCTGCGCCTCTGCTTCCGCCTGGAGGAGCCGGACGGCGCAGAGGACGAGTGGTTCGTGCGGTACCTTGTCCAGTCCCGCGACGACCCGAGCCTCATGGTCCCCGCGGACCGGGCGTGGCGCTCGAGGTCCTCCCAGCTGCCCGGGGGCGCCAACGCTAGGGAGTTCCTGCTCATGTCGCTCGGACGGGCATCCGGCATATTCGGCGGCATAGCGGAGGGGATGGGGCGCGCGGGCGCGGGATCCGGGATCGACGGGTGCGCGATCGACGGGTGCGCCGCATACAGGTTCCTGACCGAGGAGGCCTCGGCGCTCGAGCAGGCCGGGTACGGCGTCCTGCTCCCGGCGTGGTGGACCAGCAGGGGGAGGGCCAGGGCCAGGCTGAGGGCAAGGGCGGACGTCAGGGCCCCGAAGATGTCGACGGGCGGCATGCTCTCGCTTGAAACCATAGTACTGTTCGACTGGGAGGTCGCCATGGGCGACAAGAAGATCACCCTGGCGCAGCTGCGGAAGCTGGCCAAGGCAAAGTCCCCGCTGGTGCGCATGCGCGGCGAGTGGATGGAGGTGGCCCCCGAGGACATAAGATCCGCAGTCAAGTTCCTGGAGGGCGGGACGGGGAAGGCTCCCCTCCGGGACGTCGTCATGATGGGGCTCGGCGGCGCGGCCGGCGGCGCGGCCGGGGCCGGAACCCTGGACATAGACGTGTCCAGCGGCGACGGCGGGATCCTGGGGGTGCTGCAGGGCCTCGGGGACAGGACGGCGCTCGAGGACGCGGCGCAGCCGCACGGCTTTGAGGGCACGCTCAGGCCCTACCAGGTGCGCGGGCTCTCATGGCTCCTGTTCCTGCAAAAGTGGGGGCTTGGCGGTTGCCTTGCAGACGACATGGGGCTGGGCAAGACGCCGCAGACGCTGGCGCTCATACAGCAGCACAGGCTTGACGGGGGCAGGGGGCCGTTCCTGCTGGTGTGCCCGACGTCCGTCATAGGCAACTGGCAGAGGGAGGCGTCCCGGTTCACCCCGGGACTGTCCGTGATGGTCCACCACGGCGCCTCCAGGAGATCTGGCGCGGCGTTCAGGAGGGAGGCCGGAAGGCACGACGTGGTCGTATCCAGCTACGGGCTGCTGCAGAGGGACATAGAGACCATCAAAGGCGCGGAGTGGGGCGGCATGGTGCTCGACGAGGCGCAGAACATCAAGAACCCCGAGACAAAGCAGTCCCGGGCGGCGCGCGCGGTGGACGCGGGCGCCCGGTTTGCCCTCACGGGGACGCCGGTGGAGAACAACGTGGGCGACCTGTGGTCCATAATGGAGTTTCTCAACCCGGGGCTTCTCGGCACCCAGGCGGAGTTCAGGCGGAACTTTTTCGTGCCCATACAGTCCGCGGGCGACGAGGAGGCGGCCGAGAGGCTGAGGCGGGCCACGGGCCCGTTCATACTGAGGCGGCTGAAGACCGACAAGAGCGTCATCGCGGACCTTCCGGAGAAGATGGAGATGAAGACGTACTGCTCGCTTACAAAGGAGCAGGCCTCCCTCTACGCCGCGGTGCTCAGGGAGATCGGGGACGCACTGGACGGCGCGGGCGGGGAGGGGGACGGCGGCGGCATCAGGCGGAAGGGCCTCATCCTGGCGGCCCTTGCCAAGCTAAAGCAGGTGTGCTGCCACCCCGCGGTCTTCCTGAAGGACAACTCCGGCATATCGGGCGGATCCGGCGGGCCGAGGTCGGGCAAGCTGGGCAGGCTGACTGAGATGCTCGCCGAGGTGGTCGAGTCGGGCGACAGCGCGCTGGTCTTCACGCAGTTTGTGGAGATGGGGCACATACTGAGGCGCCACATACAGGAATCCTTCGGCCGCGAGGTCATGTTCCTCCACGGCGGCGTGCCCAGGGGCCGGCGCGACCGCATGGTGCAAAAATTCCAGGACGGCCGGGGACCGAGGATATTCGTCATATCGCTAAAGGCGGGGGGCACGGGGCTCAACCTGACCGCGGCAAGCCACGTTTTCCACTTCGACCGGTGGTGGAATCCCGCAGTCGAGGACCAGGCGACGGACAGGGCCTTCCGCATCGGCCAGAAGCAGAACGTCCAGGTGCACAAGATGATCTGCTCCGGCACGCTGGAGGAGAGGATAGACGAGATGATAGAGCGCAAGAAGGACGTGTCACGGAAGGTGGTAGGGGCCGGCGAGGACTGGCTGACTGAGATGTCCAACGAGGACCTCCGCGGCATCCTGGCGCTCAGCGCGGAGGCCGCGGCGGCAGAGGGGGAGGGCGAGTGACGGTGTACTGGTACTACCGCCCCCGGATACGCAACGTAAAGGGCGGGATAAGGGCGCAGTCCCGGAGGGGCGACTTTGGACACAGCTGGTGGGCGAAGCGCTGGAACGCCGTGCTGGCCGGATACGACATAGGGGAGAGGCTGAGCCGCGGCAGGACGTACGCGCGCAGGGGACAGGTGGAGTCCGTCAAGATAACAAAGGGGTCGGTAGGGGCCGTCGTGCACGGCAGCTACGTGTACAGGGTCGCGATAGGCATCAGGACGCTCCGGCCGGCGCAGTGGAAGGCCGTTGCCGACGGCATATTCGCCAGGCCGGCCACCGCGGCCAGGCTGCTGGCAGGCCAGATGCCCGACGACATAGAGGACGTGTTCAAGTCCAACGGGCTGGGCCTCTTTCCGGACGCAAGGGACCTCGACACGGACTGCACGTGCCCGGACTGGTCCAACCCCTGCAAGCACATAGCGGCAGTCTACCTCCTGCTTGGCGAGGAGTTCGACCGCGATCCGTTCCTGATATTCAGGCTGCGCGGAATCGAGCGCGGGGAGCTGCTGGAGATGGCGGGGCTGGGCGCGGCGGCGGTGGCCGACAAGAGACAGCGGCGGACCGGCAGGAAGAGGGCCGGGCGCGCGGCAGGACCCCCGCGGGCCGTACCGCTTGCCGCGGATCCGCTCAAGTTCTGGGGCCGGGGCGCGGAAGAAGAGGAAGAGGAGGAGGAAGGGGCCCTGCCCGGCGGCGAGCTCGTGGACGCGGCCGTCCCCGCCGTCCCCGCCGCGGCAGTCAAGCAGCTGGGCAGCTTTCCGTTCTGGAGGGGCGAGGACAACTTCATCTCGAGCATGGAGGAGATATACCGGGGCGCGTCCGAGATCGGCGTAAGGGCGTTCCTCGGCGAGCCGCCGGAGCAGGAACAGGAGTGACGCGGCCGCTCGCCGGGGCGAGGCCGCGCCCGGAGTCGCGCCGCCACTGCCCCCACCCCCCCCGCAGTCCGGGCCGCGCGCCCGCGGCTCAGCGGCGGCCGTACGGCGCAAGCTTCCTCAGATGGCCGGCCTTTTTGAGCAGCTTGGCCGCCTTTTTGCCCTTGCCCAGCTTGAGGAGGGCGTTGCCCTTGACCTCGAGCATGGCCGCATTGACGGGCGACTCCTCCAGCACGCCGTCCGCGCACCGTATCGCGTCCTCATACATGCCCGCGCCGTACAGCGCGCGGCAGCGCAGCGCCGACACGCGCGAGTCCCCCGGGTTCAGCCTAGCCGCGGCGTCACAGTACGGCAGCATGTCGCCGAGCCGGCCCGCCTCCTCAAACGGCCGGGACGCGCCGTGCAGCATGTGCACGTCGTCGGGGCGCATCCGGAGCGCGGATTCGAAGTATGCGACCGCCTCGTCGGCGCGGCCCATTGCGAACAGCACCTCGCCCGCGTTGGCCGCGGAGTCGGGGTTGCGGGGCTCCATACTCAGGGACCTCTTGTAGTATCTGAGCGCGTCATCATACCGTCGCATGTCCGCCATAATGCTGCCCAGCTTGTCGGCCGCCTCCGCCGCCGCCGCCGGACCGTCCGGTCCTTGGTTCAGCGCGGACTCGAGATGTAGGATCGCCTCCTCGCCCCGCCCCGTCTTGTAGTACAGGTCGCCCAGGGCAATCAGCACCTCCAGATTGCCCGGATCCGCGTCCAGCGCCCGCGTGCAGTACCGGATGGCGTCCGTGTAGTCGCCAACGTCCGCCAGCATCGTCCCCGCGTCGTACAGCGCGCGCCAGTCGCCAGGCGGGTCCGCCGGGGCGCGCCCGCGCGGCGGCCATGTCACGCGGGCGGCGGGATCGTCAGAATCCATAGGACACCTACCGGCTGCGCCTCACACCCTTTTTTCTGTAGCGCTTCGCCGGGGCCGGATCCCAGGCAAGTGTTCACCCCCTCTTGCGCATCATGCCTAGATTGTGAAATTTCGTGCCGAATAAGCGGATTTAGGCAGGCCGGTTTGGAGGGGGCGAACGGTTGCGATCCCAGGCCGGGCCTGGACGCCCGGCGGCCTCCCCGCATGGCTCGTCACGCCAAGATCCGACGGGCTCAGGGCTGCCACCTGCGCGCGGTCCGGTGACATATTTTGGGCAAAGCCACTCTATTGTAGGGAAATTAGTTCGCCCTAACTTTAGGCGATCAGTCAAAGACTATTTTGCACTACACCGATCACGTAAACCCGTGAGAAAACGCCTGGATCAGAAGCAGATTGACTATGTAATCCAGCAGTTCAAAAAGG
>JAJEHG010000051.1 GCA_022823825.1 Nitrosopumilaceae archaeon
TTAGTTCACCGGGCATCAAATCCCATACTTTTGGACGTACAAACCCCTAACCATGATCCTTCACCCTTTGTGAATAAGAACCCTTTCCAGAGTCGCGGTGCGTGCTTTTTTCTCCCTCCGCCACGCAGGTCCAAAAGTTGATGTCCTTTTTTAGCATCCAGAATATTATCGTGAGCATCTTGGCGGCCGCTGCAACCCTTGCCTTTGACGTGCCCCGCTTCCTTGCAAGCCGCTCATAAAACCTGCTGACCGGGGTGCTCGTGTTGGAACTCCTTGCAAACGAGGTGTGCACCAGCACCGCCTCCGTGAGAAGGTGTCTCACCAGTGAGTTTCCGGCCTTTGTTATGCGCCCGTGGTGGACCATGCTGGCCGAATTCCTCACTGACGGGACCAAGCCAAAGTACGACGCCAGCTGTCCTGCACTTGAGAACCTGGAGATGTCTCCAATCTCGGATGCCAGTGCAAGCGCGGTGATATTTCCTATTCCCGGGATTGTCGTGAGAATCTTTGCGTGGTGGTTTGCAGCCATGGCGTCGTTTATCCTTGCATCGCAGTCCTCGACGTCCCCGTTCAGGAACCTGATTGCGTCAATGTGCTTTTCGATCCTCCAGTCGTCAATCTTGTGCAGTTCCGCCATGAATCCGGCCGAGAAGGGCTTTCCAGCTATCTTGGTTCCGTTCTGCAGCAGTATGGAATGGACCAGATTCTTGCGCTTTGTCCTTTCCCTCACAACCCTGTCCCTGTACCGGACAAGCTGCCTTTCCTCCACGGTCATCTCCTCTGGCACGTAGCATCCTGCCAAGTATCCACCTCGAAGCAGGTCTGCCAGCGCCACGGCGTCCACCTTGTCCGTCTTCTTTGTTGACTGCGCAATGAGCCTTGTTGTCAGCGGATTTGACAGCATGACGTCCAGGTTGAGATCGTCCGTAAGAAACCTGTACATGCCGTACCACACAGAGGATGACTCCAAGACGTACCGGGCATTTGCAGGAATCTTTGAGAACTCTTTTTTGACGGTTTTGCGGCTGCACTCGATCCTGTCGTTTCTGAGAACCCTGCCGGCCGAATCCATCACGGCCACTTGCATGAATACCTTGTGCAGATCAATTCCGACAAAATACCCCGGCTTGTTGTTGGGGGTCTCTTCTATGACCGTCTTGGCAGTCTTGCGTTTGACAGTCTTGACAGCCATAGGGCCGTCCCTAGTGCGCCGGCCTGCTTTTAGTGTTTCTTTTCCGGATTGGCCATGACGGGTACCATCCGAACTCTTCGTCTGCGGGATCTTCTTTGCCACATATGGTTAGTCCAACTCAAAAACAAACGTTGGGCGCTAAAAGGTAAGAGTTCTGCAACAGGTTTGACAGTATTTCGCATACTGGGAAAAGCTGAAGTGGAAGAGCTGAAAAATAATAAAGGTTACTGAAATACAAAAGCTAGGCCACATATTCCAATGGTTAGTTTATTGCAGATCTAAAACAGCTATGCAAAATTCTACAAAAGAGAAAGACGTCCGTCTCGATTCAAGACGTTACCAAATACCTTCAGAATGAATGGAAAAAACTATTTACAAAGCAATTGGACTGAATTGGAAAAGATGTACAACGACAGAACATAATAAATAAATAAATAGAGCGGGGATGGTGCTGGCAATATGACAAAAATGATTCAAGTAAATCTTGAAACAGAAGGTATTGACAAAGATGAAGCACAGGAATGGGTGCATGAAATTGCCAATATCTACGCCGATATGGAAGTATCCGACGTAAACATATCCGGAAACACGGTTTCTTTCCAAGCCGGTCTTTCTGGGATGGACGACACAACTTCGGAAGACATAAGACAAAAGATCGACGAGTATAGTACCATGAACGAAACGCTTCAGATTAAAAACGTCTCATGCAACTAAACCAAATTCTTATCTTTTTATGACACAAGGCAATAGGCCTTGTGCGCAATTAAAGAAAAGCATGAGTTCACGTGGCTTTACCCCAATGCTAGAGGTATTTTGCCATCTCTGCCAGGTGATCCAGTCCGCGGTTCTCCCACGTAGTAAAACACGTGAAGATGTTGCCCATCACACCACGCCGCCGCCACTGTCGTCGCCGTCACCGTCAAGCCACGCGTCCGCGGCCCCGAGCACGCCCGCCGCCGCGGGGTACGTGACCGCGCGTACCGCGTCGCCATACTCCTGCCACGCGTAGTCCTGGTGCTCGTCGGACAGCGTGACATCCCTTGTTCTGGTCACCCCGAGAAAGAACGTCACGGTCTTGTGCACCGCGTCGCTGCCGTCCATGAACTCGTACTCGATGCTCCTTGCAAAGCCCTCGTGCAGGGACACGTCTGAAATCCCGGTCTCCTCCATGACCTCCCTGAGCGCCGCCTGCACGTCCGACTCGCCCGGCTCCCTCTTTCCCTTTGCAAGGTCCCAGTGCCCGGCCGCGTACCGGAGTACTAGGTACAGGCGCCTCGGGCCCCGCATTACGTACAGGACGACGCCTGCAGAAATCTCTTCTCGCGCCGCGCTCACCGCCCAAGCCTCCGCCTTCTCTTCTGGAACGTGCGGATCGCCCTCATCAGGTCTATCTTTCTGAACTCGGGCCAGAATATGTCCATGAATACAAGCTCGCTGTACGCGCTCTGCCACATCAGAAACCCGCTCAGCCGCTTCTCGCCGGACGTGCGAAGTATCATGTCCGGCGAGGGCTGGGGCAGGTGCGACGTGTAGAGGTTCGACTCTATCACGCCCCTGTCAATCTCGTCCACCTTGAGCCTGCCCTCCCGTATCTTCTCCCCTATCTTTTTCACGGCGTCGACCATCTCGTACTGGCCCCCGTACGCAAGAGCTATGTTCAGGAACCGGCTGTCATACCCCTTGGTGGCCTCGTCAAGACGGTGCAGCACGTCGCGTATCGTATCCGGAAGCATCCCTATCCGCCCAATCGCCTTCACCCTCATGCGGCTCCGGTGTATGCGCGGGTCGGCCAGCAGCTTTTCAAGCCTGGCCCTTATCAGCTCAAAGAGGTCCTGCAGCTCCTGGTCGTTTCTTGACAGGTTCTCCGCCGAGAGCGCGTACAGCGTGACTATCTTGATGTCAAGCTCCTCGCACCAGTCAAGCAGGTTCTCGACCGCGTCGGCGCCCCTGCCGTGCCCGTCACTTGTCATTGTAAGGTGGCGCCTTGCCCACCTGCGGTTGCCGTCAAGTATCAGCGCCATGTGGTTCGGTATGTCTCCGGCCCTTATCTCGCGCTCAAGCCTCCCGCTGTACAGGCGGTAAAAGCCAAAGAGGCCAAACGCCGCACTCCTTATGCCGCCTGCCATGCTGTCCAAGCATACCGGATATTATTATAACTGCCTTTACTTGCCCGGTTCCGTTTCATCGTCGGTGGTAGTGGTGGTGGCGGCGGCGGTGTCGTCGCCGTCGGCCGCCGCGTCCTTGTCCGTCCTGCGCCTGCGATACTTTTTGAACAGGATGGACGCTATGGCAAGCGTGACTGCCAGCCCCACAAGAAGCGGTGGAATCAGGGTAAAGGAGCTCTCGTCGTGAATCATGATGTTTGTAAACTGGTACGCAGTCGGATAGATCGCCACCAATACGACCGGCCTCAGTATGTCGACCGTATGCCTTGGCGTTCCCCCTATCAGGTTGCTCAGCAGCGAGCCGGCAAGTATGGCGCCAAGCCCTATCCACAGTATGGGTAGGGCTCCCGAAATGAACTGCCCGATCAGAACCTTGTCCGACACCATGGCGACTATATCCGCGTCCAGCTCCCACAAGCTTTCATCCACGGCCCCGATCCCGGCGGGGACGGACGACATGATGAGGATGATCCCGGTTACCATCGTAAAGATGCGTATGAATCCCATCGGAGTCGGCTTTGACAAGCTGGCCCACGCCCTGTCTATGTCAAAGGCCCTGATCAGAAATGCCCCTCCCAGTATGCTGATCACTGCGGCAAATATTATCTCTGTAAAGTTAAAGACCGTGGCAATGCCCGCCATCAGCAGCAGTATTCCGGGGACCCCCAGAAAGAATTTCGAGTACCGGGAATCGTACGCTATGGTCTTCAGGTACTTGCCCAGCACCGCATACGAGTACTCTACGCTTCGGCTCACCTTCATCACGACGCGCTGCACCGACACGACGGGCAGCGCGTTCTGTATCACGGGTATGACGCTCTCGTCGTCCTCGCCGTCTGACACTATGACGGCGCCGTTTGCGCCAAACTCGCCCTGGATCTTTTTGATCTCCGCGAGTATCTTCTCGTCGGCCTGTACCCCCCTGCTCTTCACGCCCGCGACCGTGACGACCTCGACCGTATACCCCTTGCTGATGAGATCCTCGTACGTCTTTATGGCGGCAAATATAGAGTTGGAGTCCGCGTCCTCCGGATCCTCCAACGCCAGCCGCTGGGCCGCCTCTATGCAAGAGTCCCTCCCTATCACAGGGGTCTTGATGCCGGCCTTTTCCCCCACGTCGTTGTCCCTGTCGACGCATATCACAAGCAGCTTGTTTGCAGAAGAGGAGCTCACGTCCTTCTCGACCTTGCCTGCGCGCTGCGACATGCCGTTATATAGTGCAGATTGCTTTTAACGATTTCCGGCGCAAGGGCAGAGCCGCCAAGTATGTGGCCGCATGTACGAATATGGCCCGGGTCGGCAGACGGCGGCCCTGCCGGTTACCATCCCGCGGCCGCAGGCCCCGCGCATCCCGACGCCTGAGATGCCGGCGGCAGTCACATTTTCATGCTGAACCAGCCGCCTTGGCCGTCGCTGTTGCTGCTGCTACCCCCCGTGCGCATACTTCGCATGTATGAGAGCGCCCCCTGCTCGCCGCCCTCCCCCTCCGGCAGCAGGTTCCAGCATGAGGAGGCGGTGGCAGACACGGTGCCCGTACTCAGCGAGTACCGGTGCGCCAGCAGCTCGCAGTCGGCTCCGGGCCACTGGCCCCTGCACCCGATGCACAGTATGTGCCGGTCCCTCGGGATTGCAAGCTTTGTGCGCCTGACCACCTCGTACCTCGAGCCGCCGTACGGGACGACGTCTATGTATCCGTCAGACTCGAACACCTTGACGCTGCGCGGCGCTGGCGCGCCGGCGCCCGCCATCGCGCGGATTATCATATCTGCGCTGTATTTTTTGACGCCGGCGCTGCCGCTGTTTTTGATCGATACCTGGCTTTCACATGATGTAACGTCGGATTCCGAGATCATTCCGCTTGATTCGATCGCGTCAGTGACAAACTCGATGTGATCGTTGTTTGCGTCGCTCTGGCTTGTCTCCGCGTCGCTCAGCGCCCTGATGTCGGTTCCGTTGCAGTATCCTATTCGCGTGTCGTCCCAGTATTCGGGCCTTATCGTATGCCGGAGCTCCGCGGCCACCGACTCGGGGCCGCTCCTTGACGCGATTCCGATTTTAATTCCGCCGCGCATAATTCTTTCAAGCTCGGCGCCAATTTCCTTTAGCGGCATGGTGTGTCCGCCGCCGTAATCGCGCAGCACCCCCTCGTACCCGAATACTATGGCGCCGAATTTTTTGGAGCTTAAATCCCCCACGAACCGGGTCAGGAGCCTGGCCCTGGTTATGCCACGCGAGTCGGACATCTCGTCCCCGCCAAACTTTCTGCGGAGCGCCGCCATGCCCCTCTCCGTTACGACGGGTACTTCGGCCCTTGGATTACCGGCGCGCGCGTCACCGCCGTCGGCGCCAAGGGCGTCGCCGGTGCCGGTGCCGCTGCCGCCGTCCATACCCTTGGAGTCTGCGGCGCCCAAATAAAGACTGGTGCGGTGCCGCAAACCGGGGCGCTGCCAGCTACGCGGGAGGCCTTGCGGCGTCGGATCTCTTGGCGTACTCGTCGGACTCTGAGATCAGGGACTCTGTCCTCTGGAGCGACTCGCGCAGTTGCGCGTCAGATATGCCGTCCAGTCCCCCCTCTTCGATCAGGCTGGCCACCGCCTGGGTCTCTGCCACGTACGTGTTAAACGATCTGAGCGCCTCGCCGTACAGTATGTAGCTCTCCTGCCACGCCTCCGGGGGCTTTGAGGTGATGAACTCGCTTA
Organism: Nitrosopumilaceae archaeon; assembly: GCA_022823825.1. GTDB lineage: Archaea > Thermoproteota > Nitrososphaeria > Nitrososphaerales > Nitrosopumilaceae > Nitrosopumilus. The sequence goes on from JAJEHG010000051.1 coordinate 6,057, forward strand.
TCTGCATGGCAGTCTGCGTCGAGGTGGTCTCCGAGCTTCTGGTGTACTCGGCCGCCGTGATCTCGCCGTCCAGCAGCATCTCAAACTCGATCGCGGTGGATTCGGCCAGGACCTCGTGTATGTTCCTGACGCTGTCAAGGTATTCCCTGTGGTCCGATATCACAAAGGTGGCCTGGTTTGACGCGCCGCCGCCGACACCCCCCGGCAGCCAGGCCAGAAAACTTGCGCCGGTAATGCCGGCCAGTATAACCGCCGTTATGACAATTCCCCGTTTGGAGGCCAATACCGGCTGTCGGCGTCCGTAACTTATAATTCGTAGGCGCGGCGTCACGCGGCTATTCTGATCAAAAAATCCATGAAATGCCCGCAATACGTGCAATTCTTGTATTTTTGCATTACAAAACGCACGATTCGGCGATTTTCCCCCTTCCGGGGGAACCTGAAGGGCGGAATTTATACATAAAAAATTAATTACATTGTTAAACAAATTTCACCGACCCTTACTATATACATGCACAGAAAAGCAGCTTTGAAATGGTTGAAGCATACTGCGTCAAATGCAGAGCAAAACGAGAGATCAAGGATCCGCAAGAGACCCAGCTGAAGAACGGACGACCAGCCGTCAAGGGCACCTGCCCCGAATGCAGTACCGGGGTCTTTAGGATCGGAAAGCCATAACACCCGGAGTGTCAACTCCATTTTTTCAAAACCCATATAGCGTGTGCTGTCGGGGGCCCTGTGATGGCGGCAAAAAGCTACGAGTCCCTGCTCAAGAGGATCGAGGGGGAGATTGGCCGGGGACAGAGGCGAGACGACGGCCGGTCCGCGCGGTTCGAGCTGCCGGTGGTCGACGTGATGCGGGAGGGGCAGAAGACCTTTCTGCGGAACTTTGCAGAGTTCCCCAAGGTGCTGAGGCGCGATCCGGACAAGCTGCTCCAGTACCTGTCAAAGGAGTTCGCGGTGCCGGCCGAGCGGATAGGCGACAAGGCCATGTTCATCGGCAGGAGGGACCCCGACGACTTTACGCGGCTGTTCCAGATATACGTAAAGGACTACCTCGAGTGCCCCACCTGCAAGAGCCCGGACACGAAGACGTCCAGGGAGAACCGCATATCGTTTCTGATATGCGAGGCGTGCGGGGCAAAATCCACGCTAAAGGGCAAGTACGCGTGATAGCATGTTTTCGGCGCGCGTATCCGAGTATCAGGGAAACGTGATGCTCAACATGTGCGACGCGGAACTGCTCGGCAGGCGCGTCGGGCAGGGGAGCGACGATCACACCATGCACATCAGCGAGGAATATTACGGCGGGGAAATAATATCCAGAGAAAAGGCGTCAAAGCTGCTTAGGGACTCGTCAATTATCAACATGGTCGGCGAGAAGGCCGTCGCGCTGGCCGTCGAGCTCGGCGTCGGCTCAAGGGACGGCGCCAGAATAATATCCGACGTTCCGTTTCTCCTGATTTTCAAGATGTAGGCCGCGCGTCGGGATACGTACGCGCCAAACGATTATTCCAAATTTGAAATCATGGCCCAGAGTACGCTGCCCGCAGTGCGCGGAATCGTTATTCGCACGGCAAGTCATTTTGTTGTCGGTGATGATATGTGGGGTGACAAATGGCGGGCGCCGCTTCTTTCATGCGGCACGGGGGCCGGCGCATGCAGCGGTGTGGCGTCGCGCCGCTTGTCCTGCCTGAAATCCGCAGAATGCATCCGGCAACAGGGCCATGCAAGACGGACGGAAATCAATTTTAGCCGGCGGCGCGATACGATGCCATGAGCAAGGGGACTGGCAGCCATGCCGGCGATGATTACAACGGATATGATGATGGTGGTGATGGTGGTGGTGGTGGTGATGATGGCATGCTGGACGGCCCTGCCCCCGGCGAGGCGTTTGAGAACATGCTAGAGCCCAAGCTGCACCATCGCCGGCGAAGGGAGATGGCAGACGGCTTTAAGAAGAACAAGGTGGTAAACGAGGTGCTTGACAAGCCCACCGTGATGACCCTCTACAGGATGATAACAGAGGGCATACTCTCAGGCGTCAACGGCTCGGTGAGCGCAGGCAAGGAGTCGCTGGTGTTCTGGGGCCTGGGCCCCACAGGTGCGGACGTCGCCCTCAAGATATACCTGGTCAGCACCTCCAACTTCAAGCGCCGGCAGGCGTACATGGAGGGCGACCCGAGGTTTGCCTCAGTCAGGAAGGGCACGCGCAACATGGTGTATCTCTGGGCAAGAAAGGAGTTCCGCAACCTGACGCAGTGCGCCGAGGCCGGCATTCCCGTCCCGAGGCCCATTCACGTCGCAAACAACGTCCTTGCAATGGAGTTCATAGGCGCGGGGCACGCCCCCGATTCCGACAGAGGCGCCAGGGGCCGCCCCGCCGCGCAGCTGCTGCACTGGCCTGTCGACTACGACGACTACCGCGGGGCCCTGTCCATGCTCAGGGACATGTATGCAAAGGCAAACCTCGTACACGGGGACTACTCCGAGTATAACATTTTCAAGGTGCACGGCAGGGGGCTTGTCGTGTTCGATCTGGGTTCTGCAGTGGACCGGCGGCATCCGAACGCGCGCATGCTCCTTCAAAGAGATATTAACAACATTACAAGATTCTTTGAAAAGAAGGGGGTAAGCGTGGACGATACAGGCCGTGTCATGGAGGAGATAACATCGTCATGATGTTTGAGAAGATGATCCGCATACCGCACGAGCGGGTGGCGGTACTGATCGGAAAAAAAGGCGCGGTAAAGTCCGAGATAGAGCTCAGGTGCGGGGTCGCAGTTTCAGTGGACGGCTCGACCGGCGAGGTGTGGGTGTCCGCAGAGGGTGACGCGGCCGGCGAGGAGTACTCCCCCTTCAAGGCAGTCGAAATAGTAATGGCCATCGGAAGGGGTTTTGCGCCCGACGTCGCCATGACGCTCCTCGAGGACGAGAACTCGCTGCACGTGATAAGCCTGGCCGATTTCGGGGGCAAGTCGCGCGCCAACATTGAGAGGATAAGGGGTAGGATTATAGGAGAGCGCGGCAGAGCTAGGAAAAATATGGAGCAGCTCAGCGGCACCCGGATATCCGTATATGGGAAGACGGTTTCGATTATCGGGGCCGGAAGCAGGCTGAAGCGCGCCGCCGACGCGGTCGGCGCAATATCCGGGGGAAGCATGCACGGGTCGGTGTACAACCGGCTTGAGGCCGCGAACCGGCGGCAGAGGCAGGAACGCATGATCCTGTGGGAAGAGAGTACGGGTGTCGTTCATGGTTCAGATTAAGGAGCGGTTCAACCAGATCTCGCCAAGCGAATTCTTCTACAGCAACAGGGACCTTGCAGGGTTCAGCAACCCCACGCGCTCGCTGTATACTGCCGTCCGCGAGCTGGTCGAGAACTCCCTTGACGCATGCGACCAGAAGGGCATACTCCCAAACGTGCACCTCATGATAAAGGCAGTAGACCCGTCAAAGCCGGATCCGCGCCACTACATACTGACCGTCAAGGACAACGGTCCCGGGGTCGACGCGGACCACATACCGCTTGCGTTTGGAACGGTCCTGTACGGCTCAAAGTTCGGGCTCAAGCAGGCGCGCGGCATGTTCGGACTCGGGGCCACTATGGCGATACTGTACGGGCAGATCACCACCAACACGCCGGTCGTGGTGCACAGCTCCGTGGACGGAAAGACGCAGGACAGGTTTGAGATACTGCTAGACATACAGAAGAACAAGCCCGTGATAGTAAAGCACGAGACGCGCGAGGTGTCCAAGGCGGGGCTGACGGTAAGCATATGCCTGGAGGGCGACTACTCAAAGGCCGGCTCCAAGATACGCGACTATGTGTATGAGACGTCGCTGATTACCCCGTATGCGACCATAAAGTTTGACGATCCGAAGGGGCAGTCCTTTTCGCACCCCAGGTTCGTAAAGGAGATACCGCCCCCGCCCACCATAATCAGGCCGCACCCGCACGGGGTGGACGTGGAGCGCATACGGCGCATGATCGTCGAGTCGCAGTTTGACATACCCGTGGTGAACAGCGCGATGATCTCAAAGATATGCAAGGACATTGGCGTCAAAAAGGACGCCGACTTTGCAAAGATAATGTCGCGCACCGCAAAAAAATGGAAGGGGCTCACGAGGCACGTCAGGATCGTGCTTGCCATAATGTCGTTTTTGAAGATGGGATTTGACGCCATAAGCCGCGTCCGCATAGAGGACGTCGACGTGGCAAACGGACTGATATCATACTGGGACTTTGCGACGTCAGATACAAAGTTCGTCCCGATGAGCCGCGACAGCCCCTACTACAGGCAGCTTGCAAACACGGTCCAGGGAGAGCAGCTCGCGGCGTTCCTCACAAAGCGGTTTCAGCGCGTGGGCGTGAGCACGGCCGCCAAGTTCTCCGAGTTTGCGGGATTCAAGCCGGAGAAGAGGGTGGGCACCCTGACAAACCGGGAGCTCGTGGGCCTGAGCGACTCGCTTCAAAAGTATGACGCGTTCCTTGCGCCCGACTCCAGCTGTTTGGCGCCGCTTGGCGCCGAGCCGCTTGAAAAGGGGATTGCAAAGTTCTTTGAGCCGGACTTTTCGGCGGTTGTGCAGCGGCCCGCGTCGGCGTACTCGGGGTTCCCGTTTGTCGTGGAGATGGGGATCGCATACGGGGGGCAGATACCGTCCGGGGGCCCGCACGTGTACCGGTTTGCCAACCGCATCCCCCTGCTGTACGACGAGGGGAGCGACGTGGTGCTGAAGGTGGTAAACGACATCGACTGGGCCCGATACAAGGTAAAGGGCGACCCGCCGTTTGTCATCGTGTCGCACATATGCTCCACGCGCGTCCCGTACAAGACTGCCGGAAAGGAGAACGTGGCGGACAGGCCCGAGATAGAGCGCGAACTGCGGCTGGCCCTGCAGTACCTGTCCAGAAAGCTTGCCGGCTACATGTCCAAGAGGGGGCAGGCCGAGGCCGCAAAGAGGCGCGCAAACCTGTATGCGAAATACGTCCCGATGATCGCCCAGTTCTGCACCGAACTGGCCGGCAAAAGGAAAGAGCCGGCATACCAAAAGGTCCTCCGAAACACGTCCTTTGAGAACATGCGGGACGCGGAGGCCGCATCGGAGACGGCATCGCCGCGGCAGCCCAAGACGGGCGAGCGCGGCGCAAGCAGCGGCCAGGTCGACAGCGGCGCGTCAGGCGGCAGCCGTGATCAAACCGGGGACGCGGAACCCGCCGGTGCGCCCGACATAAAAGGCAGTACTTCTGACACATCAGTTGGGGAAATGAAGGCGTTTGATGACACCGGCGGTACTCTGATCTCCGCCCCCGGCGGCAGGAAAAAGGCCGCGGCCCGAAGATCCGCCGCGTCCTCAAAAAAGGCCCGCTCCTCGAAGAGGGCCGCGCAGCAACGGCAGCAACGGCAGCAACAGCAACAGCAGTCGCGCAAGGGAAAAAAGGCGCTCGTGGCGGCGACTGTAAAGGTGCGACGGCGGCGGCAGCAACAGCAACAGCAGAAAAGCGCCGGCTCCCATGCAGGCAGCGGTAGGAGGTCGGCGCCATAATGGCGGGCAGCGCAAAGCGCAGGGCCGCAAAAAAGCCAAAGGTCGACGCGGCGACAAAGGCAAAGCTAAAGCAGAAGAACATACTGGGCGAGCTCAAGGGGCACGGCGCCCGCATATACGGCGACCTCAACGCCGGCAGGTTCCCCTCGTTCTCCATACCAAGCAGGTCCGTGAACAACATCGTATTTGACGACGCGACCCGGCAGTACATACTGGGCAGCGCGTCGGCCATGCGCAGCTCGCACAACTCCTCGCAGCTCCGGTCATTCACGCAGCTGATGTGGCTTGCGTTCTTTGCAAACAGGCTTACAAAGGAGAAAAAGTCCTCGACCCTCAGGGACGTGTACTATTCGTCCCAGGCCTTTGCGATCGAGTTTGAGAACCAGTCCGAGTCGGACAACATCATTGTGGACCTGGAGGCCGTTACGTCAAGGCCGCGGGAGGACTTTCACATATTCCCGGAGGAGCGCAGCACCATATTCGGCGACCTCAGCGTGGAGTACACCATCCCGGGGTACGAGGGCAAGACTATGAACCTCTCAAACCATCCGGACGGGTACTCCATAGGCCCGAGCCTCACCACCGCGGAGCTCGTCGACACCAGCGCCGAGATTGTAATCGCGATAGAGAAGGGCGGGCTGTTCACCAGGTTCGTGGAGGAGCAGGTGGACAAGAAATTCAAGTCGATAATAGTGAACACCGGGGGGCAGGCTCCGCGCTCCACGCGGACGCTTCTCAAGCGGCTGCACGACGAGATGGGGCTGCCCATAATAATCCTGACTGACGGGGACGTGTACGGCGAGCACATCGCCATGGTGATAAAGTCCGGCTCCGCCAACGCGGCGCACCTGCGCGAGCTGACCGTCCCGGACGCAAAGTGGGTCGGGGTCTGGGCCACGGACATTGAAAAGTACAAGCTGCCCACCATCCCAATGACAGAGTCTGACATCAAGAGGTGCCACGACCTGAAGAGCGATCCCAGATATGCATACGGCGTATGGCGCAAGGAGCTTGACGTGTTCCTGAGGCTCAAGCGCAAGGCCGAACTGGAGGCGTTCTCGAAATACGGGCTCACCAACATCACGGACAAGTACCTTCCGCAAAAGCTCGAGCTTGCAAAGAGCCTGTAACTCTGCACGCCGGCTATCGGATTCTCAGCGTGAGCACGCCGTTCCTGTACTTGAAGTCCACTATCTGCATCTGCTCCGCCCCCTCTATGGGAACCTCCTTTCCGAACCCGCCCGAGCCGCGTATGTACAGCACGCCGTCGATCAGCCGGACGGCTATCTTGTCCTCGGGGCCCGGCACCTCCGCCACGAACACGGACTCGCCCTCGCCCTTCATCAGGTCGTACATCCAGTTCTTGCTCTCCTGCTCCCTGGCCTTTGTGTACGCGGGCTTGTGGTCCTGCGCAATCCCCTGCAGCATGCGGACCCAGTAGATCATGGTTATGGCCCCCGCCCCCACCAAAATGAAGCTTGCAAACCCCGCGTCGGTTCTCTGCGACATAAAGTACACCGCTCCGACAAACATTATCGCTATAACGGGGAGCGCTATTCCAAACGACCGCTCGTTGCTGTAGGCTCCCTTGTAACTTGCCAAGTACGCTGATTCGTCACCTGCCAAATATAAAAACGATGGTGATCCGGAGGCGGGGGGCGCCGGGGCCGGTCGCCTCTGCGGGCGCCGTCGCAGAATGGGGTCCAAGGGTTGCGCAAACCTCGCATACTAATTGATCAGTTTTTTCTGCGCGGGGCCCCGGCCCGAAGGCGAGCGACGTGGGTTTGAGAAGGTTTAGATTGACAGTACGCCGCGCGCCCTGACATGCCAAAACTCCGCGTCCCCCCGCACCTGAAGAACTACGACGCGCAGTACGGCAACCTCGCCTCGTACAAGCACTACACGCGGCCTGCGGCATACAGGCTGTACGGAAGCTCCTCGAACGCCAAGAGCAAGCACCAGGCCGGAATGCAGGACATACTCCGGATCATGTTTGCAAACGGGGCGTGCACCACCTGGGACATGTCAAAGCTCATGCTGCGCACCTCCGACGTGTCGCTGATCAGGACAAAGGAGAAGGCATACAGGAGGCTGTTCCTTGGAAGGTACGACACCAAGAAGCAGTCCGGAGGCATGCTCGACCTGGGACTGGTCGTCAGGGAGAAGAAGGGGCCCTACAGCAGTTACAGGCTCTCGCTGCACGGGATACTGTACTGCATGGACGTGCTGAACCCGTCCCGCAGCGACGTGGATCGAATGGCCCGCATGTATGCAGGCGTTCTTCCCAAGGTGTTTGGCAGGTGGGAGGCCCTCAAGTCTGCGGTGGGCACGGACATATACAAGCTGAGAATCCTGGCCAAGGGGATCCTTCTTGACAACGCCGGGTCTGGCAACGCGCAGCTCTGCGAGATCATGTCGTTTCTGCAGACCAAGTACGCCCGAAGGTTCGAGTCCATCTCCGAGGGCGACCTGGCCGACCAGATATCGTACTGGTTCTACACCTTTATGATGTACTACAAGTCGGCCAGCTCCAATGCAAGGATGTCCCAAGGCAGGATCGACAGGACCAGGAGGATGATGCTGCGCGATCCCGAGATGCGCGAGTGGTACCGGAGGTTTTTTGGGCAGGCAGTAGATCACTGCCGGGAGAGGCTGAGATCCCTGACTGAGGACGACGGCTGGATTCTCTGAGGGCGGCCGCGCTACCTTGCATACTTTGCGATTGCCCTTGCCAGGTTTGCAAACTCGATGGGCTTCGGCAGCAGTCCCAAGAGCGACGCGTCCACCGCCCTTTTGTACTGTGCGTCGTCGATTGCATAGGCCGAGGTGAGTACAACCCGCGCGTCCGGGTCAAGCTTGACTATGTGCAGGAGGGCCTCATAGCCGTCGATGCCGGGCATCTTAAAGTCCAGCAGGACTATGTCGGGCCAATATTCGGCATACTTTTCGATAGCGTCCTTGCCGTTTGAGGCGGGAATCACTTCGTGCCCGTAGTCAAGCAGCAGCAGCTGCATAGACTCAAGAAAGTCATGGTCGTCGTCAACCACGAGGATCTTTTTGGGCTTGACGGGCATCGCAGTCACCTCCTCTCGCGGCCTGCCCCGGCCTTTGGGAGCCGCAGCGTAAACACGACCGGATCGCGGCTGGCGCTGATGCTTCCCCCGTGCTGTTCTATGATGTTCCTGCAGCTGACAAGTCCCAAGCCGGTGCCCTGCGGCTTGGTGGTAAATAGCGGCTCGAAGATTGACGGCATGTGGCTTGCCGGAATCGGGGATCCAGAGTTCTCAAACTCTATAGTCACCGTTTCGCCATCCGCCAGCCTGATAATTACGCGTCCGTCGCCGTCGTCGCCTATTGCCTGGATCGCGTTAAGCAAAAGATTGTCAAAGACTATCCCCATCTTTGCCGTATCGCACGTGACGAGCGCGTCGTCCTTGGGCATGCTGATCCTTATGTTGTCCGGGACGTTCACAGAGGCGACGGATCTGCCCAGCATCTCCAGCACGGATGCCCGAGACATCACGAGCGGAATGTTGCGAAGGCCGCTCATTATGTCGTCGATCTGGCGCGATATACTGCGTATGGCACGCTCCATCCTGTCGACGACAGATCCGATTACGGTTGGATCGTCCACGAGGCGCCTGATCATGGTAGCCGAGTTCTGTATGGTTCCAAGGGGCGTCTTCATGTCGTGAGCCATAGCGACTGCAAGCTCGCCCACTGCGGCAGCCTTTCCCATCCTGATCATCTCCGCGGTGTGTCTGCTGAATATCCTCCAGATCAGGAAGATCAGAAAGACGTGAGCCACTACGTTGACGATGCCAATAAGCACATGAAGCAGCACGAGGTTGGATAGAAACACGTCCACGTCGTGGCCAAGCTTGTCTGTGAGGCCGTCGGAGAGCTCGACAAGCCTGTCACCGGTGTGTTTTATGGCGTTGATGTCGGCGATTAATGCAGCGGCGGTGGAGTCGTCAGCAGAGAGGCGCTCCAGGACCGCGGCTCTGTATTGTTCAAACGTCTCCCATATCAGGTTCCAGTCGTCCTCAAAGCGCGGCGAGAGCGGGTTGATCTCCACCCCAGACAACGTTCCGCCGTTCTTCAGGAAGAGTATGTTCGACTCCAGCGCGTCTAGCGCCGCAAGCGTCCGGCCCCTGTCGAGCATCTGGTCGCTTTCTTGGAATAGCTCGTCTCTAAGCTCATCGCGCACCAAAATTGTCAAAAGCCTGTTCTTTCCGGCCACGTTTACTGAGCTCCCCGTAAGGTTAAGCTGTGACTCGAAATAGATCATGACTAAAAAGCTTGTAATAATCAGGATGATCTGCGCAGTCACTAGTACCGTGATCTTGTATGCCAGTTTTGTCATGTATCCAATATGGCGCATGCGCAATAAAAAAATTATTGCAATTATGGACGGCCCCCGCATGGCCGCGCATGCCGCGCGCGAACTCACCTGCAGCCCGACAGTCCGTGCAATGCGTTGAATTATTCAATGCCACTGGACGCCGTAGGAAACGGACCGCTTCGACGGACGGCCACGGGGGCGCCATGCTGTGTAAAGGCACTCCAGATCTGGATGTATCTTCTTATATAACGCAGGGTGTAATGGTATGTAATGACCTCAAAAGACGAGGAATCAGGACCTCTTGCCGCGGCGTTGGCCGATACGATCGGGACGACGCCTGCTTTTGCACACCGCCATCACGCAGGTACTGACTACTGCGCATGCGCATTTGGGAAGGGCGGCGGGCTGGGGCAACCGGTACTGACAGGACGGTCGGGAGGGCCGGGCACGCATGGCTAGCAAAAAATTTGGCCTGGTGGTTGCAGTAGTAGCAATTACTGCGGCATCGACGCCATACATACTAGCGGAAGCGGATCCGACCGTCGTGGTTTCCAGCAAGGCGCAATGGGCCACCAACCTCACCTTTGCAGAGTCCGTTGACAAGGCCGACGCGGCAGTCGTAGGCGAGGTAGTGGGCCTCGACGTCAAGCTCTTCACAGAGGAGATCGCCGGCGTCGATGGGAACGGTGACGAGTATGCCAGGACCGACCGTGTGCCGATGAGAGAGATAGAGATCCGCATACTAGAGAAGCTGGCAGACGACGTTGGGTTGGATCCCGGAACCGTCACGGTATACGACCGTTCAGTGTGGGGGGAAACCGGTACAAGTGACGGCCACAAGGCCGTTTACATGAACGTGTACGCGTTCGACTACAATCTGGGAGACAAGGGCATCTTCCTGATTGAAGACGACGGGCGCTTGTACGTGTCAGGCTTTGCAGGCTACTATCCAATAGTTCCAGGCAAGACCACGATTGCCACTGAGCTGGACAAGGTGGTCGGAAACGATCCGATAGGCCTCGCGGAAGCCAGGGACGCCGTCGCGCCAAGGGCTCAGGGATAACGGCCGCATCTTTTTCTTTTTTTTTTGCGTGTACGCGAATGGAGTCGTCCATTGGGGAGTCATATCGGCCATCCTGCATCCCCAGACTTCATAGGCAGGAGACCCGGGGCATACTGTATGCGGTGCGGCTTCAGGCCGGTTGGGGTTTCATTTCCAGATGCAAGATGCAGGACATGCCCGGGGCAAGCTTGGGATTGGCCTGGGAGTGTGCGGCGTTTTACGGGCCGCGCATGCTGAAAAAACACAAGGGCGAGCTTGCCAGCATCCAGAAACCACGGGATGCCTGTCCTGATCACGGCAGTACGCGTCTAGCAATCCTGATCAAGCAGAGGGGCGGGACGCGGCGGATTAGTGAGGCGGGTCGGGCCGCGCCCGGAATACGGCATGTGCGTGCAGGCACAGGTGCGCAGGATTCTAATAATTATGGGCGGCGCCAAGACAGGGCAGGCGGGCGGGGCTTTCGGATTAACCGCGGGCTCGATCTGGTTTTTATTGCCGTGTGGGGGTAGGCTTGGCAGTTCAAATGACGTCCGATGACAAAAAGGCTGCCAGGCCCAGACTCACCACGAGGGAGATTGTAAAAAAGGGCTCCATAATAGGCGCCATAGTCACGGTCCCGTCGCTTGTAGTGTTCTTTGCAGTGTGGGTGGTGCTTGACGACATGATGATTGGCGCAGTCAGCGGCGTGATAACGCACTTTGTCGCGATGGGTTTTTCACTCAAGATATCAAAGAGGCTGCTGATTGGCAGCGGGGAGCCGTCCCCTTCCGGGCCGTAGTCCCGCCGCGCAGGGCGCACCACGCCGCGCACCGTGCGAGGCGCCGAAGGGTTGCCGTCCCGGTCCGCCGCGCGCCGCTGTAAACGCTTTATTATCATCCGGGCGCCACCTGCGCTGTGTCACTGTCAAAGATTGAGGATGACCTGACGTCGGAGCTGGGCATAAGCGCCCTGCAGGCAAAGACGTACCTGCTTGTCACGTGCGGCGGCATGATGACCCCCGACGAGATTGCCTCCCGCCTGGGCGTGCCAGCATCCGAGGCGCTCGACTCTGCAGAGTCTCTTGTGGAGCTGGGCGCCTTTATCGACATGCCCGGTGCCAGGTTTGAGGCCATGCATCCCCGGTTTACCGCGGTCAACATGCTCAGGCGCGTATGCGAGCGGCATGGCAGGCCGTTTGGGCGCAACAAGGTGGTGGATGCAGTAGGGGCGGCCCTTGAGGAGCCGTACGACTCTGCAAGGACTAAATAAAGGACGGGGCGGCGCGCGTATCATGTCATCGGGCGAGGGCGCTGAGGGCTGCAGCCACCAGCCGGTCTACTATGGCGTCGTGAACATCAACGTCAACGAGCGGACAATCGGCTCCGTGGACGTGTGGCGCTGCGCCGCGTGCAAAAAGCGCTTTTGCGAGGAAAAGCAGCTGGGAATCGAGGAGCTGGCGGACCTGGTCGGGATGCCCCGCATAGATGCGGATCAGAGGTGGGCAGTCAGCGTCTGCAAGCTGCAGCAGGACAGGTACAAGTGGAGGCTTGTAAAGTTCAGGAAGGACGACGAGATAAGCCACGAGTGCCTCGACGAGCGGGTGATAAAGCTCCGCGTCTCGAACTTTGAGATTTCCGACGACCAGCACTGGAGCTTTCTTGTGGATGATCATATCAACAAGGCCGTGGAGATCTGAGGACATGGCGGCCGACTCGCTCAACCTTGACGTGCACATAATCGGGATAGGGGGCACGCAGATGGCCGCCAAGATAGACGGCACGTTCACGCTTGACGGCACCCTGAAGTTTCCATTTGAGGCCATAGCCTTTGGCAGGATAGGCGGGCAGAACATAGGGGCCAAGCTGTCAGAGTCGACGGAGTCGGGCCTGAGGGAGGCAGGATACGATCCGGACGAGGTGGTAATGCAGCTGCAAAGGAGCCTGCTGCAGGGTGACCTGACGCTTCCGGAGGGGCTGTCGCGGGAGACGTTTGCAGATGACGCTGATGCCGGTGGCAGCTAGGTGCTGGCGGCGATGACCGCCGCAGGCACGACCGTGGCGCGCCATAGCCGGATGCCGTACCGTGACTGCCGCGACTAGCAGCCGGCAGCCACAGCCATGATCGCCGGCGCTCACGATCCCCTTTCTAGAACTCCGCCTCGCCGAGCGCGCCGGCGCACTGGCATCCGCGCTCGGCGGGTATGTGGCTTACCAGCTCCGCCAGCAGCGCCTTTGTGCGCTCCACGTTCCTTGAGAGCGTCTCCATCACCTCCTTTGCCGTCACCGGCTTTTCGGCCCACGCGTCATAGTCGGTTATGGTCGACACCGACGCATAGCACATCTGGGCCTCCCTGGCAAGCTGGCATTCGGGCACCAGCGTCATGCCGATTATGTCGGCGCCGAGTCCCCTGTACATCTTGGACTCGGCCTTTGTGGAGAACCGCGGGCCCTCTATGCACACATAGGTCTTGCCCGCCTTCAGCCCGATGCCCCGCTTGCGGGAGGCCCCCGAAATGGAATCCTGCAGTTCCGGGCAGAACGGGTCGGCCATAGATATGTGGATGACCCTGCCCTTCTCAGAGAACGAGTACTCCCTTGACTTTGTATAGTCGATATACTGGGAGGGCATGACAAAGTCGCCCGGCCTTAGCTCCTCCCTCAGGCTTCCCACTGCCGACGGCGCTATTATGCGCGTGACGCCCATCTGCCTGAACGCCTCTATGTTGGCCCTGAAGTTTATCAGGTGCGGCGGAATCCCGTGCTTTCTGCCGTGCCTTGGGAGAAATGCGACCCTTCTGCCCTGGAAGGTCCCGACCGTAATCGCGTCGGACGGGTCGCCGTATCTGGTGCCGACCCTTACCTCGCGCGAATCCTCGAGCATCTCCGAGTCGTACAGCCCGGTTCCCCCGAATATCCCAATCTCCGCCGTGTCCCCGTCCATGCTCTATCGCCAGCCTTCTTCCACATACGGGTCAGATTACTCATCGTCGCCATAGCGCACAAGGGCGCCATGGTCGTATCCGGATATGGCGGCGGCGCCTCCCAGGCCCGCCAGCTCTATGACAAATGCAAAGCCCGCCACCACGCCCCCGGCGTCTTCCACCAGCTGTCCTGCCGCCTTTGCGGTGCCGCCCGTTGCAAGCAGGTCGTCGCATATGAGAACCCGCTGCCCCCTCGATACGGACCCGTCCTGTATCTCCAGGCTGCTGTGCCCGTACTCTAGCTGGTACGACCTCTTCTTGGTGCCCCCGGGCAGCTTGCCGGGCTTGCGTATCATTATCATGCCCTTGTCGTATCTCATCCCCAGCATGGTCGCTATGATAAACCCCCTGGACTCTATGCCGGCCAGTACGTCCACGCCCGCCATGTCAAACCTCTTCCCAAACTCGCCTGCCACGTGGGCGAGGGCCTGCGGATCCGCCAGTATGGGCCCAAAGTCACGGAACATGACGCCCTTCTTTGGAAAGTCGGGGTGGTTGCTTATCATATCCTTGAGGTTCACGGCCGCAGTCTGGGCGGTGTCAATAAATGTCTTGAACATTTGGCCCTACGGCCCCAGCTCAATCTCGGCCTCGGCCGTATTGTCGTGTGTGTCCCTGGCCTTGAGCACGTACGTGCCCGGGGGCACGTCGTCCGGAATGGCCCACTTTGCAGACGCCACCTTTTCGCCCGTTATGGATATCTTCTGCTCCGAGCCGAGCGGGGTGCCGTCCTGCGCCGACACCTGGATCCATACGTTCTGCTCTGCCCCTATCACCATTATGTCTATGTACCTGCCTATCGAGTGCTCGCTCTTTATGCCGAGCACCTGTATCGACATGTTCTCAGGGATCACGTCGACCGGGGCCGAGTGGCTGCTTCCCCCGCTGCTTGCAGTTATGGTCCACGTTCCGAACTTGCCGTGCGAGGGTATCATCAGCGCCTCGAGGGCCTTGCTCCTGTCCTCGTCCTTGTCGACCCTGATCGTAGTAGAGAACGTCTCCCGGGTCGTGACGACCTCTCCGTCCGGGTCCGTCATTGTAATGGTAAGCGGCACCTCTGCGTCGCCCGTGTCGACTGAGACGAGGAACTGCTCGCCCCTATAGTACGGCGGCTTTATGGGCACCACCTCTATGCTGGAGATGCTCGACTGCAACCCTATGGTGAACTCCTTGGACGTCTTCTCGGTGCCCTTTTCAAGCTCCGCCGTGTATATTCCGTCATCAAAGTCGTCCAGGTCCAACGCAACCACGCCCCTGCCGTCCGACTGCACGGTGAGGGACTCGGTGTACTGTATGTTGTCGGAGCTGTCCAGTATGTTGAGCCTGATCGTATCCGACGGCTTTGCAACTATGCTGATTATGGCGACGTCCGAGAACCTATAGTTCACCTGGTCAAGATCGAACCTTATCTTGACCTTTGGCAGCTCGTTGAGCCCTACAAACAGGAACTGCTTGTAGTCGCCCTGCGTCGCGATTAACGTGTACGTGCCCTCCGCGTCGCTAAAGCTCGTCTCGTAGTCAAACACGACCGAGTCCGATCCGTTTGTGTTTATTATGTCTGAATATACTACGATGTTGTTCGGGTTTTCAATATTCACCTTTAGCGGCTCGTCGTTTATGGTGGTTATGTTGAACCGCATGACGTCGTTGCGGTCGTACTTTAGCTTGCTGGACGTTATCTTGATTCCCTTCTCGATCACGACTGACCAAGGCCTGCTTTCTGACGCAAAGCCGTCTGTAACGACGGTGTTGTAGTCGCCTATCTTCATGTCGGCGCCCACCAGTAACGCCCCCGATACTGACCAGCTGCCCAAGCCGTCCACTTTCACCACGTCGGACTTTATCTGCTCTCCGTCAGGGCCGGTCACGTACACCACCAGCGTGCTGCCCGGACGCCCGGAGCCCTCCATCGTGATCCGGTCACCTATCTTTGCCATCTCCGTTATGCCGGATATGACGAGTGCAGACTGCTGCCCTCCTGCGCCCGGCGCGCCTACGGGCTGCGGCCTCTGTTCTGCGGGACTCAGCCTCAGGCTGCGCACCACCTCGTCACCCTCTGCGCTCCTTACGGCAAAGTTGACCCTGTCGGCCTGCAGGTCGGAGGGCAGCCTTACTGTGGTTACAAACGTTCCGTCGCTTCCTGTCATGAACCCCCCAAGTATGCGGTTGTTTATGTAAAAGTCATAGTGCGTGCTGGGCCCGAAATCCTCGCCCGCGGCTCTGATCGTGGCCCCGACGCTTGGCTTGAGGGGTATTATCCTAAAGTCGGATTCCGAGGTGATGCCCTGTGTCGGCGGCTGTGTCGGCGGCTGTGTCGGCGGTGGCACGCCGGCTCCCGGATCTCCCGCGCCGTCCGGGGGTCGCGCGTCGTCAACCTCGGGCATCTCGCCCGGTGTCACCCTGCCGGTGGCAACCTCGTCGCCGTCCTGCCCCACCACCTTCCAGTTGATTCCCGAGACCGCCACGTCGGTCTCGACCCCGAACTTGACGGATCCGCCCGGCTTTAGCGGGACTTCGGTTGTAAACACAACGACGCCCTGCGGCGTCTTTTGGCCCGTCCATCCGATCTCAGTCTTGAACGACTTGAAGGCGGCGCCGCTGTCCGAGCTGAGCCACAGCCTCAGCATGGACACGTCGGGGGCGCCTTCGGAGCTTGTTACCGTGATGAGATTGGTTCCCCCTACGGATATGCTGGATACTGTAATGTCCTGCTGTTGCTGCTGGGCGTACGCGTAGTTTGCGACGCGGTGCGCTGCCTCGCCCGTCTCAGGCCATACCGGCGTATCCGCGGCAGCTGCAATTACGATCATTGCCGCCACCGCGGCGGCCGGCACCACTGCAATGACGCGGCGGCTTCCTGATGAGGCCGCCATCATAGTCGACGCCCGCATTCCAAGGCTCCGCGCAAAGCGCGGCAGTCCGTTGCTCATGCGCCCGGATCATCCCCTGACCCGGCACCGGAATCTACGCATGCAAGACGCGTGCCTGCCAAATGTCACACTCCCATTTGGTGTCCGCTGTATATAACCCACACACGAGCATCCACGTTTGGTTAGCCTGCAAACTTCTTAAGGTTATGCCTTTGCCCGCTGGTATCTGTCCAAATCCGCCTTTGCCACCACGTTCTGGTACTGCCGTATGCGCTCGGCCATGAGCCTGTAGAGCGACCGGAACCTGTCACGGGTCTTGTCGGACAGAAAGTTCGCCTCACCAAGCGTGATCTTTTCGCAGATGTACCTTGTGATCTCCTCGTTGCTGAACTCCCCCCATTCGTCGTCGGTATGATCCTGCCATATGGCGGAGAGCTTGGCAAGTATGCCCTTGTAGTCCTGCTTCTCGTCCAGATCCCCCAGCCCTATGTTGGTGTACCCCTCGCGCCTGAGCTTTATCTCGTAGGTCTGGTTTACCGGGTGCAGGTAGTCCTCCGGCAGGATGTAGTCCTCTATGGACTCTAGCTTTTTGCCTTCGAGCTCGTAGGATATGGTCTGCACCGGCAGAAAGTCGTTTGCCGCAAGCTGGGCCGACGTCTGCCTCGACTCGTCCGTATTGTCAAGCAGTATGAACGTCTTGTACCCGTGGTTTCTGTAGAATATGGCAAGCGGCAGGACCGAGTTCTTGCTGTATGCGGCCACCACGTTGAGCGGGTTCATCGATATGTTGGGATCCTGCAGAAACTTGTCAAAGGCGTTGAGGTACATGGAGTCGGACATGGTCTCTACGATTATGACGGGCCTCGAGTTCGTCCCGATCTCCCTGTCGACCACAGACTCCACCTGGCCCCGGGACAGCCCGTACAGGATTGGCGTCAGGGTCTTGTCGTCGGCGTTCCAATAGTCGTAGAATATGCGGCTCAGGTGCCTCCGCTTGTCAAGCTCGACTACCAGCAGGTTCCCCGGGGTGTAGTCAAATATCATGAACGGCGAGTGCGTGGCGTAAAGCACCTGGTTTGATCCGGCGAGGCTCTTTAGCAGGTCCGATATGCCCATCTGCTGCGTCGGGTGCAGGTTCCTTGCAGGCTCGTCAAGCAGCAGTATGGCCTCCTTTAGCTCCGCCCTCTGGGTCTCGGCTGCAAAGTTCACGATAAACGAGAACGTCCACTTGAATCCCTCCGCCCGGCGGCTCAGCAGCCCCGTGTTTGTCACGTTCCCGTCCCTGTGCACGTCGGATATCACCACGCTCATGATGTTGCCCGGGTTGTACCTCAGCTCGATCCGTATGGGATCGCCCTTCCAGGCCGGGTTGAGCCGGGACGTGAGCTTGTTTGACGCGGCGTTGAGCAGCTTGATGCACTTTGAGGGGCTGTTCTTCACCTCCTCCAGCTCGTCCATGTCGAGCTCCGCCAGATAAAAGAGGTTTCTTACGGTCTCGGCCTTGTCGAACTCCTCCACGTACTCTATCGACCGGCCTGACGCGGCGCCCCTCTCCTCCCTGACGTATTCGCTGAGGTTTATGTTGCCAAAGATCTTTTTGTAGTCCGAAAAGTAGACGAACCTCGGGTGCAGGTTGGAGCCTACAAAGTTGTCGAGCGCGACCCTCTCGCTCTCCCCGCTCAGCAGGCTGTCGAACCTGTTCTCCGGGCTCTCGTAGATCTTCTCCCACTCGGCCACGACCTCCGGCTCCTGTATGGCGATGACATGGAACCTGTTGCTGAACTCGGCCATCTGGCTGTCAAAGGACTCCTGCGTCCCCGGGATGGGGCCGTCAAAGAACGACGTGTCCACCTGTATCCGGAGGTGGTTTGGAATGGTGTCTATGAACGATATTATCTTCCTTGCAAAGTTCTCCCAAGAGTTGAGGTCCCTGCTGCGCCCCTCGTCGACGGGCATGTTGTCAAACTCGTACTGGACCCCCGGGCTCCGGTTTGTCCTGTACAGCGTCATGCGCCTGATCTCCGGAAGCCCCGGAAAGCGCTCCCTTATCATCTCAATCTCGTTGGGGTTGAGCTCAAACTGCCCCTCTGCAAGCCTTATCTCGCTCTTGAGCTCCTCGTCCATCTCGTCACACAGGTCAAGCTCCGAGACCTGCTCGTCCCGGTTCAGGAGGGTGAGGGCCTGGAGTATGGTCGTCTTGCCGCTCTCGTTCCTGCCCACGAACGCGGCCAGGTCGCCTACCGTAATCTCCCCCGAGTCGTGTATGCAGCGGTATGCCCTGACCCTGAACTTTCGAAGTCTCATCGCGCCATTGTTGCGCGCCTACGATTTAACTTATTCGTGCATTTGCCCGTGCCTGATGCCGGGGAGTCAGTGGCGGCGCGCCAAGCCGCGTTGTGATGACGGTGCCGCGGTGGCAACAGTCCCGATGTCGGCCCCGGCGCAGCTTCAAGCGCCATCGCGATGGTGGCGGCTGTGGTGGGGGTGGTGGCGGCGGCAACGAGTCCTGCAATGGCGTCAGACGCGGGCGCCGCGATGCGTGGGGGGAGGGGTGGCAGGGTAGGAAAAGAGGGGATTTTTCTGGAGTCTGCGGCCTGTCCTGCAAAGGGGCGGCGACTGCGCAGGATACGGCGACAAGAGCTTTGCAGCGGCCGCGGCCGGAACCCGGAAGATGCGGCCGCCTTGCCGCGCGCCGTGACGGCTGCGCGCCCGCGCCCGTATGTGTAAGTTGCGCAACAAGCACTCACATCCACCGCGCATTGTCGCGCGCACGCGAATCCTCGCCCGTACGACTGTCAAGTAGATATATGGGCGTCCCCGCATGCACTGCATGGCGTCTAGAAGGACATTCGTGATCTTTGTGCTCCCAATCATACTGTCCCTGTCACTTGCAACCGCCGTGATGGCCGACGTGCTCGACAAGCCGGGCCGCGAGATGCAGATGTGGCCCCCGCAGTCGTCAGGCGGGCACGGAACGGCATACACACCCGTCCCGCATTCCTCAGATGACGGCATACTCATCGTGGGGCTCTCCGAATCGTACAGGGCCGGCGGCCAGATTGCCGTCGGCGTCTCTGTCAGTGACGCGTCGTTTGACTGCGGCGATCTCTACATTACCATATACGACCGTGACGGTGCAGTCCTGGCCCAAGAGGCGTCCTTTGAGCAGTGCTTTGCGGATGCCGGCATCGACCTCCCCGTGGAGGGCAACTTTGAGGCCGCGGTGGGCCCCCCAGGTTCGTATGTGATCGTGGCGGAGATGCGCCATGACGGTGAGACGATATCTGCCCCGGGAGAGTTTGTCGTTGAGTAGGCGTTGTTGCCGTCGGGGACGTGGCGGCAGGTGCGGCCTCCGTATCTGCACAGAGAGCGGCGCATATCGCCACTTTAGCAACAATAATAGCACTGCTGGCAGGCAGGGTGCTTGGATGCCTGGCGCGGGATACAGAGGGTTGGTGCTATAATGGACAAAAAGGAGCGAGAGTTGGAACTCGAGGAGATTGAAAGGATAAAGGCCGAGCTGGCAGAGCTAAGGCGCCGCAAGGACATTCTAGATGCCATTCCTCCAAAAAAAAGGCGCGCGACAAGGGCCAAAAAGCAGACAGGCCCCGCATCCCCACCGTCAGACGCCTCTGAGGCCGCAGGAGCCAGGAAGCCGCGCCCCAAAAAGCAGGGCCGGGCCGACAGCGGCAGCTCCGGTTCTGGCGCGCCCCCCGACTCCGCAGATGCCAGTGACGCCTCTGCGCGCGGCTCCAAGGAGCCAGAGCGTGCGCCCCCCGAAGGCGGCAAGAAGCCCGCCCGCAAGAGTGCGCGCAAATCAACCACTGCTGCTGCTGCTGCCACCGCCGCCGCCACAGTGACAAAGCCTGCAGTGGAACCCAGCGCAAAGCGCTCCGCCGCCAAGGCCGCGGCTGCAAAGAAGGGCGCGGCAAAAAAGAAGACCGGTGCGGCGGCTGCAAAGAAGGGCGCGGCCAAGGCCGCGGCAAAAAAGAAGACCGGTGCGGCGGCTGCAAAGAAGGGCGCGGCCAAGGCCCCTGCAGAGAAGGGGAAGAAGATTCCTGCTTCCTCCAAATCCCCCGATGATCATACCTCCGACTCTGCCAAGAAGATAAAGAAGAAGGGGAGCGGCACGGCCAAGGCGGCAAAGTCCGGCCCCGCGTCAAAAAAACCCGCATCCGGCAAGGCAAAGGAAGAGAAGGTGCCTGAACTCACGCTTGAGGAAAAGCTCGAAAGCGAGCTTACCGAAGAGGAGATTGAGAGGTTTCAGATCGAAAAGGTGAACATGGAGCAGCTCATCAGGAAGGTGTGCGACATACTGGTCGAGCACGAGTCGGCCGGCATGCTGCAAAACAACCTGTGGAAGAAGCTAAAGCTGTCCGACATGACCGGATCCCGCCTCGCGCTCAAGCTTGAACGCATGGGCACGATTACCAGGGAAAAGCTGCTTGAGAACGGCAGGTGGACATACAAGCTTATACTCAAAAAGACCCCCATAAGCACGCAGTCAATAGAGGACGCCCCGTGCCTCGTCTGCAAGGTGGAGCAGAAATGCACGCTTGACGGCGAGATAAGCCCCCGCACGTGTCCGTACCTGGAGGACTGGGTGGTCTCCATGATAAAGAAGCCCAGATTCAAATGAAGCTGCAAGACGCCCGCAGGGACCAGTACAGACGGCTTGCCCACGAGCAGGGCTACAGGAGCAGGGCCGCGTACAAGCTAAAGGAGCTCAACAAGTCGTACCGCATCATAGGGCCCGGATTCTACGTCCTCGACCTGGGATGCGCCCCGGGCGGCTGGACGCAGATGGCCGTCAGGCTTGCCGGAAACCGGGGCAAGGTGGTGGGGGTCGATACGTCCTACGTCGAGGAGGTGCCGGGAGCCCACATAATGCGGCGCGACATTGCAGAGGAGGGGCTTGCAGATATGGTCATATCGTACTTTGGGCGCAAGGCAAACGCGGTCGTATGCGACCTGTCGCCAAAGGTAAGCGGAAACTGGTCGGTGGACCATGCAAGGCAGATATCGCTCAACTATGACTGCGCCAAGATAATGGGCGCGGTTTTGGCGCGCAGGGGAAACGCAGTGTTCAAGGTCTTTGACGGGCAGTACTCTGCGGAGTTTCGGGACTATGTGAGGGAGCAGTTCTCAAAGTTCCACAGCACAAAGCCAAAGGCAAGCCGCAAGCAGAGCAGCGAGCTGTACTACGTATGCCTGGGGTACGTGGGCCCGGACTAGCGGACAGCCGCCTGCCTGAAGGCGTCTGTCGCCGCGTCGGGGGGCGCGTCGGTCCTGAACCCGGTGGGCGCCAGCGACGTCCGGGACGCAGAATACCCGGCTTCGCGCAGGCCGGTCAGCACGCGCGCCATGCGCGGGGGCGACACCCCCGTCCGGGACGCCATCTCGTCTAGCGTATAGAACAGGCCCGTCCCCTGCACGGCCGACTCCTCGCGCGCCCTCTCAAGGTGCGTATGCAGGGCGCCGTCCGGGGCGTGCCCCATGTTTAGCGCCCTCCGCACCATGCTGTTTACGAACTCCCCGTCAAAGAGGGGCCCGCGCCACAGGGGCCCCGCGCGCCGGGTCTCCGAGCCGCACGCGCGGCACTCCCGCTCTGCGCGCGGCCCCAGCCAGCGGCCCCCGCACGCGTCGCAGTGAGTCGCATACCCAATCTCCTCGCGGGCGGCCCCCGCATGCCCCACCCTTATGCGCGCATACATCCTGTAGTAGTGCATGTCCGACGATACGAATATCGGGGATATCGACACCCCGAGCCTGGCCGCGACCGCCCTGAGGCATCCCAGCACTATCCTGATTGCAGTCTCGCTGCCGTATGTGGTGCCCCTGGTAGGCATGCCGCCGTACCTGTTCTGGCACGCCTCGTCAAACAGCCCGTTGAGTACCTGCAGGTCCGTCGCAGCACAGGACAGCAGCCCCCCGTGCATGAGGGACCTTAGCGCGCAGTCAAAGAACGGGGCCGGTGATCCGAACGGATCGATGTCCACTATGGCGCCCCTCCTCCCCCTTGTGGCATGATCCGAGAGGAACCTGCAGGCCTCGAGGTTCGAGAAGGAGACTTCCGCGTCGAGCCCGTTTAGAAGGGCCGCCTCCCTCGCAAGCGATACCGCCTTCGGGTTGACATCGTTGATGTGGATGTGGCGTATCGCGCCAGTCTCGTTTGCCGCCCTCAGGCCCCTTGCCCCCACTCCGGCAAGCGGCTCGAGCATGGTCGGCGGCCCGTCAAACCCGTCAAGATGCGCGGCGTACGCGACAGTCGAGACGTCGCGGTTTGCCCTGGACCTCGGGTTGAAGAACGCCGTGTCCCTCGGGGGCGCCTCGCCGTCAAGCGCGCCGGACGGCACGAGCAGCCTGGTACGGCCCTCCGTAATCTCCCTTATCGCGTCGTCCGCCCCGCCGTGATCCTGCATCTTCACCACTGTTGCGTGTAGTGGTTGCAGTATATGGTTTATTACTAATAGCCGGGGCCGACGCGTATTGATAGTCTGCGGGGTCGACGATGCGGGGCGGGGCTCCATGCTGGGGCCGCTCGTGATAGCAGGCGTCTGCCTACGTGACGACCAGGTATCACGCCTCAAAAAGATGGGGGTGCGCGACTCCAAAAAGCACACCCCTGCCGCGCGCAAGAGGCTGTCTGGCATGATAAGGGAGGTTGCCGACTCGTACCACGTGGTGCACGTGCCGCCCCGCTCGATTGACGCAAGCGTGCGCCAGCACGGCCTCAACAGGCTGGAGGCCAAGTATATGGCAAGGGTGATCTCAAGGCTCGGGCCCGACTCGGCCCTTGTAGACTCTTGCGACACGGATACCGCAAGGTTCGGCAGGCGCATATCGCGCATGTCGGGGAACTGCCGCGTCAGGTCGTACCACCACGCGGACAGCCGGTTTGTGATAGTGTCCGCCGCGTCCATCCTGGCAAAGGTCGCGCGCGACGAGGCGATAGGGCGCCTTGCCAGGAACAACCCCGGGATTGGAAGCGGGTATCCAAGCGACCGCAGATCCGTCTCTTTTCTCAGGTCGTACTATAAGAGAAACCACGCGGTGCCCTCCTACGCGCGCAAGAGCTGGAGGCCGGTGAAGCTCCTACTCGGGGCGCGTCGCGTATAGCAGGGGCAGCGGCAACAATTGCAGCAGCAACGGCGGCGACGTATGATCCGCCGGCCGCGGCGCGTGTCAGTCCGGATACCTTGCGATTACCATCGCGTGATCCTTGTCGTACGGCTCCAGGTTTATGGACTCGACGATCTCAAACTCGCCGCTCAATTTTTCAGTCTCCTGCCTTATTACCTCCCCCGGCTCCTTTATCACGTCTATGCTGCGCGTCTTTATCACAAGAAACAGGTACCCGCCCCTTTTTAGGAACATCCTGCAGTTTGCCATCGCTATGCCCGTCTGGTCCGGCTGCGCAATGTCGACGTATGCCACGTCCACCTTGCCGAACACCGCGAAATAATCGCCCGGCATCCTCGCGTCCTGCATGACGGGTATGATGTTCGGCCTGTGCGATGCCACCCTGTCCATAAAGTCCCGGGCCACCCTGCTTGCGTGCTCTATTCCAAACAGGATGCCCGACTGCCCGATCATGTCCGATACGTGGCTAGCAGTCGTGCCCGTCGAGACGCCCAGGTACAGTACCCGGGACCCGTTCTCAAACGGAAAGGTCTCAAGCCCGTTCATGACGGCGGCCGCGAGCTTGGATCTGAACGGATCCCATATGCGGTACTCGGTCTTCTTCCTTACGAGCAGCTTTTCGCCGTACACCCTGTTTCCGGGGACCTGGTTCTCCGTGGCTGGCCTGTCCCTGCCTTCGAACTTTGTCAGGATGAACGGGGGAAACGGGTCTGGAGCGGCCATGCGCAGTCTGTCGCTTGCATGTCAGGCGTATGAACGTATGCAGACGCAGGCAAGAGCGGGCCGTCGCGCAAGCCGATGGAGGCGCATGATCACCGGAGGCCGCAGTCACCGCTACCGGAATCTCTTTCCCCTCTTCCTGTCTGCAGGCTTTCTGCCGCGCTTGTTTGCGCGGAATCTCGATGCGGCCGGCTTTGACGCGCCCTGCCTTGCAGCCCTTGCGGGCCCGCCCTTCCTGCCGCCGCCCTTGCCGGGGTAGCGGCCGTGGCCGTAGCTTCGGTCGCCGTCATTGCCACCATTATCATCATCATTGTCATCACCATTCCACCGGCGGCCGCCGTAGTCGTCACGGCCGCGCCCATAGCCCTTTCGCCCCCCTCGGGCCGCGCGCCCCTCTGACGCCTCGGTCCTCTTGCGGGACCACTCCGGGCGTCCTCTCCCCGTGCGACTGCCGCCGCCGCCCCTCTTGCCTGAGCGGCCGCTGCCGCCGCCGCCGCCCCCGCGGCCATAGCCCGGCCTTGGGGCCGTCCCGCTGCCCCTCTCCACCGGTTCCCGGAACTTTTCGCCTATCTCGCCTATCCTTATGTTCATCTTCTCCAAGAGCGTCCTGTTGAGCTCCCCGCCCTCGCTGTACACGTCGACCCGGGCCGCTATGACGGCCTTTGCGGCTATTGCCCGCGCAATCTTGCCGCGCTGCCACCGCGGCGCCGCGTGCACCAACGGATGCTGGAACAGCAGTCCGTGCTTTGGCGGCTCGGAGCCGGTCTTCAGCGAGCGGAACAGTGCCCGCTCGGCCCCTAGGACTTGTATCGTGCTGGCGGGCAGCGATGCCATCTTCTTTATGCTGCCGATTCTTGCAAGCATCCTTGCGCTCAGGGCGGTGCCCAGTATTGCGGCCAGGTTGGGAGCCACGGTTCCCATCTCCCTTTCCACCAGCGCCTCCAGCCTCCTGCGCAGATCGTAAAACGAGATCAGCTGCCCCGCCATGGTCTGCACCATCTCAAGGCTCTGGTCAGCAATCTCGCCGCCCCTGCTGTTTGACGCGGCGACAAGAAGCATCTCAGTCTTCTCGCTTGGAAAGCCCGCCGCCTCAAACGACTCGGCCGTCAGGCCGTCGCGACGGCCCGCCAGCACTATGCGGGCGTACCCCTCTATGCTGTCCACCATGTTCTCAAGCTCCGGAAAGTGGAGGCCGTACCACTCACGTGTCCGGGAGCTGAGCGCGTTGGCAACCTTGTCTATCTCGTCAAGCGAGTTGACGGCCTGTATGACGTGCAGGTCGGAGCTGCCGGATATCTCGGTCACCTTTGATGACGACAGTCCCATGGCAAAGTCCCTCAGCTTTGAGATGGCGTCCCTCGCATCAGACGCAAGGCCCGACGATATGATCATCTGCTGCTTTGAGGCCCGGGCATCCTCGGCTTCCTGCCCCCTGAGCGCCTGGGCGTCGACGGACTCCCTTTTTAGCACGCTGAGCAGGGCGTCGTCGCCCGTGTATACCGCGGTGTTCAGGGACTCCAGATACGGCCCGAGGCCGCTGCACGACCGCGGCGCCCTGCCTTCCTTTATCTCCAGATAGTCCGGCACGGGATCCTCAAAGGCAAAGGTTTTTGCAACCGTGCCGTCCTCCTCGCTTACGATTATTACTCCAAGCTCGGTGAGCAGCGCCCTGTACCGGCCGACCATGCGCATGGCGTATTTGCGGCCCTTAAAAAGATACTATGCGCGCAGCGTCCGGCCCGCCCGCGCGTAACCGGGAAAATACGCCGGATGTGGAACGACTGCGCGCGCCTGCAGCAGGTCACATGCGGGGGGGGGGGGGCGGCGCCGATCCGGCCACGCAGGTCCGGGCGCGGGGTACGGCAGGGCCCGCCGGGGACGGACCCCCGAGCCGGCCATGCTGCATCCAATTAACCGTTATATTCAAAGCACATCGCATGACAGTTGTGAGCGACAGTCCCCCCCTGCGGACCGAGATTGGCCCCATCAGGCTCGAGAGGCCCGCCATGCTTGCCTCCGGCATACTCGGGATCTCCATGGACGTCTTTGAGAGCCTGTACGACGCGGGGGCCGGCGCCGTCGTGACAAAGTCGCTAAGCCGCGAGCCGTGGGAGGGGTACCCGAATCCGACCGTCGTTGGGCTCGGAAACGGGGGATGGATAAACGCAGTGGGGCTCTCAAACCCGGGGGCGCGCAACTTTGCGCCCATGATAAGGGGGAACAGCAGGGTGCCCGTGGTGGTCAGCATGGTGGGTTCCGTCGCGTCGGAGTTTGTGGACATGATATCCGAGTTCTCCGGCTGCATGGTAACCGCGTACGAGCTCAACATGTCGTGCCCGCACGTTGAAAAGGTGGGCCTCGAGGTGGGGGACGACCCCGAGCTGGTGGCCGGAATCGTGCGCGCAGTAAAGGGTGCCGCGGCCGACGTGCCGGTGGCAATAAAGGTCGGGCTGGGGTCGTCAAACTATCTAGACACCGTGTCCGCCGCGGCCGACGCCGGGGCCGACGCGGTTACCGCCATCAACACGATACGGTCTATTGCCATTGATGCGGACGCGCAGACGCCCATCCTCAGCCACGGGTACGGCGGCCTGTCCGGGACGCCGATAAAGCCGGTCGCCCTGCGGTGCGTCTACGAGATTGCGTCCAGCTATGAAATTCCGATAATGGGGTGCGGCGGGATATCCACGTGGGAGGACGCCGTGGAGTTCATCCTGGCCGGCGCCTCCGCGGTGCAGGTTGGCAGCGCGCTTGGCGGCCGCGACTACGAACTCTTCGGGGAGATAAACCGCGGGATCGCGTCATATATGGAGCGCAAGGGCATCGCAAGCATAAGGGGGATGGTGGGGCTTGCCAGATAGGACGCGCGACCACCCGTTTCCGGTGACGGTGGAGGGCGTGACGGACGAGACCCCCACCGTGCGCACCCTGACGTTCTCAGACGACGTGATGGCGTCTGCAAGGCCGGGACAGTTTGCCATGGTGTGGGTGCCGGGCTCGTACGAGCTTCCGATGAGCGTGATGGTTGCGCCGGGGGAGGGACGCGCCGCATTTACGGTGAGGCGCCACGGCCCTGCATCGACCTCGCTTTACAACGTGAACCGGGGTGACAGGATCGGCGTCCGCGGCCCCTATGGAAACTCGTTTGATGTGCGCGACGGAAGGCTCCTGCTGGTCGGCGGGGGGACGGGACTCGTGCCGCTCATGAGGCTTGCGTCCCACGCGGGTGCAGGCGGCAGCGGCGGCAACCACAGAATCACCCTGGTGATGGGGGCCCGCACAGAGTCGGAGGTATTTTTTGAGGACATGGCGTCGGGGATGCTCTCCGCGTGCCCCGGCAGCCGCGTCGTGGTTTGCACCGACGACGGCACGCGCGGGACAAAGGGGCTGGTCACGGACGTGGTGGACGGCATGCTTGCCGCGGACGGCGCAGGCAGCTTTGACGCGGTGTACACGTGCGGGCCGGAACCCATGATGTACAAGGTGATGCAGTCCGCCCACAAGGGCGGCATCTTTGCCCAGGCCAGCCTCGAGCGCGTGATGAAGTGCGGCGCAGGCATATGCGGCAGCTGCGTGGCGGGCCCCGACGTGGTATGCCGGGACGGCACCGTGTTTGACGCCGACCACCTGCTGCGCTCAAACCCCGAGTTCGGCCGCACATACAGGGACAAGTCCGGAGTGGCCGCCCACTGGCCGCAGCCATGACGCGTCGAGTATCCCCCTCCTCCGCAGCCGGCCCTAGCCCCTGCGCAAACACGTGCGGCGCGGCAGGTGCGTGTGTCTGACTCCCCGCCCACGCCTTTTTATAGCTAGCAAGGTTTAAAACAAATCAAAGGGGGCAGAAAGCTGAATTTGCCCAGCCCCAAGATCGTGCTTACAGCGGATCGTACACTGATGTCGATCTACAGAGGACTCTCGCTTGCTTCGTTCTTTGGCTGCGCCCCTGCGATAGACCCCTACCGCGACAAGAAGAGCCTGCTGTACCGCATACTGGGAAACCAGGTCACGCCAAAGATCCTGTTTGACTTTATCTGCAACTACATACCGCACACCAACGGCGTTGCAGACTACGCCCCGTACGGGCTGCGAAAGCTCGAGGCGGGACTCCTCAGGGACGGCTTTGCAAGGGAGGACGTGGTGGTGGCCCATCCGGACCACATTGAAAAATTCATCGGGCCGGAGACGCTTGCAATAGGCACCTACGAGATGGACCCGCTTGGAATGGGACCCGTTACAATGACGTTCACGTACGGACGCAAACAGATATCGTACGACGAATACTACAACGCGGAGCTGCACCGGCGCATAAAGGCCGCAAAGGAAAAGACCGGATCAAAGGCAAAGGTGATCTCCGGTGCGTCCGGCACGTGGCAGTACAATTACGATCCCGAAAAGATAGAAGAGTTCGGGATATACGCCATACTGGAGGGCGAGCTGGGCGGCATCGCGCCCGAGATTGACGGGCACGCCGGGCGCTTTTTCAACTATCTGATCAACGGCGACTTTGAGAACATGGATCCGTTCCGCAAGAGAAGCGACTTTAAGGTGAACATAAAGGAGTTTGAGCGCCACGACAAAAAGATCTACGGCAGGTTCGTCAACTTTTGGAGCAGGCCCGATCTTGAGGAGATACCGGAGATCGTGGAGCCGAGCATACACGGGATGGTCGAGGTCATGCGCGGCTGCGGCCGGGGGTGCAAGTTCTGCGACGTGACCCTCCGGTCGCTCAGGTACTACCCGCCTGAAAAGGTCAAAAAGGAGATTGAGGTCAACATGAAAAAGGGCAACGCAAAATCGGCCTGGATCCACAGCGACGACATATTCGTGTATGGCATGGATCCCCGCACGTCAAAGGGCATGGAGCCCAACCGGGAGGCGCTCGAGGAGCTCTTTACCGCCGTAATGTCGACGGGCGTGCCGCACACCAACCCGACGCACGGCACCCTTGCGGGTGCAATCGCCGACGAGCGGCTCATCCCGAACATATCAAAGATAATCCGCGCGGGCCCCGACAACATGATCGGCGTGCAGGCCGGCTTTGAGACCGGCAGCCTGCGGCTCATTGACAAGTACGCGGACCGCAAGCTTGCGCCGTACTCGCCAAGCGAGTGGCACTGGGTCGTCAAGGAGGGGGTAAAGACGCTCAACGACCACTACTGGGTTCCCGCGTTCACGCTGATAATGGGGCTTGACAACGACGAGACGCCGGAGGACTCGTGGGAGACCATCGAGCTGCTAAGCGACCTTGAGCGGGAACAGCCAAACTCCATGTTTACAACGACTGCGCTGACGTTCGTGCCCATAGGACTGCTTGAAAAGTCGGACTTTTTCAACATCGGAAACGAGATGCTTCCCGCGCAGCTCGGAGTGCTGTACAAGACATGGCAGCACAACTTCAAGTACGGCATACAGAAGTTCATGAACAAGACGGGCTCCGCGGGGCCGCAGAGGTACTTTTTCAACATGCTTGCAAGATCGCTTGGCGGCGTGCCGCTGGGCGCCATGGAGAGATACGCCCGCAAAAAGAGCCGCGACCACGAGCGCGTAATAGAAGAGATAAAGGCAAAGTACTGGTAGCCGCATGCGCGCTGAGCGCGATGCCTGCACGTCTTTCACGCTCTTGCAGTTTTCACGCTCTTGCCGCTTCTTTCGGGCCCGACTCTTTTCGGGGGCGCGGGCCGGCCGCGGCGGGGCAGTGTTTGCTGCGGCCGCTTCCAATCAGGGCGGCAGGGCCTCAAGCCCGCGCATGCAGGTAGATCGTCTTGATCTTGCGCGGCGCCCACTCCGCATCAGGAAGAGAAGGCGCGGGCAGAGCCAAGCACCCATTCAAACCGCTTGCAAATACATAAATTCATAGAAGAGGCCGTCCTTTCATGGCAACTCACGGTTCGCTCACAAAGGCAGGCAAGGTCCGCGGCCAGACCCCCAAGGTAGAGGGCCGCAAGATTGTAGGAACCAGCTCCAGCCTCCGCAACAAGAGCAACTTTAGAAAGCGGTTCGTTCTTGGAAGATTCCCGGGTCAGAACAAGCCGGGTCAGAGAAGGCGAAGACGCTAGGCCCCGATTCATGACGCGCCAAGGGAGCGGCACGCTGTTCGGCACTACATGGCTGACTCCAGCACGTCACTGATTACGAAACAATATCTAGGAGATTGCCACAGTTAAGAAATGCAAGGGAGCGTCGGGCAGACCGCCGGAATCGTCCATCGCGGGATAGCGCCTACCGTCGTTCTGGTGCTGCTTGCGGCAGTCGGTGGCATGGTCGCGGCTGCACCTGTCGACGAGGGCGCGTATGCGCAACAACAGCAGCAGCAAGACGGCGCACACCTTGAGTTTTACACAAACAGCAAGGTGTACGCACCGGACCACAAGCTCCAGGTGTACGGCATAGGGCTCCCAGAGGAGACGCTTATCGTGCGCCTCTTTGCGCCGGACGGATCCATTGCAAAGTTCGATCAGGTGACCACCAATCCGGACGGCTCGTTTAACTATGACCTGCTGATCTGGCCGCAGCCGTCCTCCAGCTTTTCATACGGGACGTACGCGGTGGAGGCCATCAGCACGGCACAGAACGGCGCGTCGCGCATAATAGACGTGAGGTTCACCTCGACGTCTGAGCTAGTCGACGTGCCGGTGGAGCGCTACGTCAACACGCTGGTCTTTGCGCCGGAGACGGCCGCAATCAACCAGCCGTTCCGGGTGTTCGTGCAGACCACCAGCGACGGGCTGCTCATCGGAAACGACCCGTCGGATCTATTGGAGAGCACGCACGTGCACCTGCCGTCTGGCGCATACGTGCCACTCTCCGAGTCGTTTGAGACGCTGCACCAAGGCCTGTACTTTGTAGAGTACGTCCCGACAGAGGAGGGCACGCACATATTCCACGTGGTGGCCTTCAACCGCGGGACCACGTCGCACGGCTCGGCCGCCACCAACGTACTGAGCCAGGATCTGGGCGGAATCTCAGAGCAGATAATCTCGCTCAACAGGATCCTGGACGAAACCTCCGAGGAGCTCGACGTGCTAAAGTCCGAGATAGAGGGGTTCGACTCGACGCTTGACCAGGCAAGCAGCAAGATAGATGAGAGTACGGGGACCATATCCACGTCGGTGGCCTTTATAAGCGAGGCATCCTCGCAGCTCAACTCGCTCCTGTTTCCGATTATAGCCTCGATTGGAATTATCGTGGCGCTTCAGATTGCAATACTTGCGCGCCGCAGGTGATCGACTCACGGTTATAATGCCCGTATGAGGCTACCATCTGTATGGCTACAAGAAACCGCCGCGCAAGCGCCGCGGCGGCCTGCGCAGTCGTGGCCGCGCTGGCGGTGGTGTTGGGTGCGGCGGCGGCGACGGCGACAGTACCCGGACTGACGAACGGTCTGGGGTCCCTTGGCGCATACGATCCGTGGGCGACGTATGTGACGGGCCTGGCCGCAGGCTCTGCCCATGCCGCATCCCCCGCGTACGACGCGTCCCCCTACAAGACGGCTGCCGCATCGTACCCGGCGCCGTCGTGGGCGCCGTCTTGGAGCATCTTCTCAGAGGAGCCATCCGGGTGGCTTTGGCAAGATTCGGGCGCCGGGGGGATCTCCGCATACCACGGGACCTACGACTCTGCAATTATCAGGTTTGACTCCGGATCCCTTGATGGCAACGCGGGGGCAAGCTGGGCGGACGGGGACAGCCGCCGCTACCTGGTCTTTGGCAGCGGAAGCTGGACGGATCGCGGCAATGCCGCGTCATCCGCACCGTCGTCGGCACACTCATCGTCGTCGCCTTCCCCCGCCCAACCCCGCACGCTTCAGGACGGCACGGCCCAGCGGCCCGGCGGCGGATTTTTCACGATCGCCACGCTGCACCCCGAGTCCGCATCCGATCTCTCCTCAAGGGGGTTCGTGGTAATCCCCGACAGGCCGCTTGACTGGCACGCGCCGCCCGCCACCGCGGCAGGATCCCCCGCTGGAATGCCGGGCTCCAATGAAGTCCCGCACCTGCATGTTGCATCCGGCTCCGGCGGGGCCGGCAGCGGGGACGCAACCGGCATACTGGACATAGTGGGACTCGGGGCCGGCGGAGGGGACGGCGTCGGCGCCGCCGAGAGATACGGCGCCACGGGCAGCGGCGTTACCATCGCCATTGTGGATACGGGCGTGGACTTTTCAAACCCCGACATTCAACACGCACTTGCAAGGGATCCCATCACGAACCATCCCGTCATGCTCGATCCCGATGGGCAGGGCGTGGTCATAACCAACAGCACGTTTTATGCGAGCATATCGGACAGCGGGACGGTCAGGAACCATGCGGGTGAGGTCCCAGAGGGGTTTGACTCCGTCGTGTACGTGGCCGAAGACGGCGGCGTCTATCTGGACATTGAACGGGGCGGCAGGGGAACCACCATACCGGTGTACAACTCGCTCTACCCGCAGATCGGAAGCGCCCCCGTACTGAACGGGACGCTTGATCATGACATGCGGATAGGACTCGACGACAGGGACTACATACGCTCGCAGAGCGGCGCGTACAGGCTGGGCGCGATGTTCCAGATGGGGGCGCCGGGACTCGGGAGCGGGCCGCCTCCCAGGATCCAGGTGGTGCCGGTCCTGGTGGTCGACTCCGCCCGGCCGGGCGTGTATGACACCATAATACCGGACATGAGCACCTCGTGGCAGGACTATACCCGCGAGCAGAGCAACCCGGAACTGGACTTTGACTTTACAGACGATCGCCCCGTCGTCCTTGGAAGCGGCGGGGAGTTTCTCACGTACGATTCGGACGGGGACGGGACGGTCGATTACACGGCGGGGACGGCCGGGGCGAGGGTGCTGGACGTGTTTGCCGTAATGAACGACACGCTGACGTCGCACCAGAACGAGGCGCTCGGGGCGGTCAACGGGACGCTGCTTCCGGGACTCGACCCCGACGGCCGGTTCTTTGGCGTGATGACCGACTACGGGGGGCACGGCACGGCGAGCTCCGCCACGATCGTGTCGGCAGGCAAGATGACATACGACATCTACAACGACACGGGCAGCTACGTCATAGGGGGCGTGGCGCCGGACGCGCGCATACTCCCGGTAAAGGCGCTCTGGCTCGGGGACGCGCTGTACGGTTGGCTCTGGGCGGCCGGCTTTGACAACGAGGGCTCCGCGTGGTCGTATTCCGGGGCCCCGCGGGCCGACATCATATCGAACAGCTGGGGCGTCTCGACGTTTCCAAACGTGGGCGCCGCGCCGGGCCACGACATGCTCTCCCTCGTAGTCGATATGCTTTCCGTGCCGCGCTCCTTTGACGACAGCTATCCCGGGGTGGTCGTTGTGTCAAGCGCCGGCAACTCGGGTCACGGATACGGGACGCTCGGAACGCCGGGCGCGTCCTCCTTTGGAATATCTGCGGGGGCCAGTACGAACAACGTCTTTGTGGGGTACGGTCCCTTCAAGGACCAACCGAGGTTCGGAGGCAGCGGCGGCGGCGTCGACGACAACAGCACCGGCGCGGCCGACCGCGCCCCGCGCTCGTACCACCGCGGACACGTGGTAGACTTTAGCGGCAGGGGCCCCGGCATAATCGGAGACGTCAGGCCCGACATGGTCAGCGTGGGGGCATACGGATTCGTGCCCCGCAGCATGATGGGCGCGTCCCAGAATGCGGACACGCGCGACCCGTTCGCGCTGTTCGGGGGAACCAGCATGGCGGGGCCCGCTATAGCGGGCGCGGCGGCCGTAGTCATGAGCGAGATGACAAAGAACCAGATCGACTACGACCCGTTTGTGATAAAGAACGTCCTGATGTCCACCGCGCGCGACATGGGCAACGATCCGTTCGTGCAGGGCGCGGGCCTCGCCGACGCGGGGGCCGCCCTAGGGTTCGTCCACAAAGAGGACGGGATCTTTGCGGTGCACAACGACGACTCCTATCAGAACATACGCGGCATACTCCGGCCGGCGATATCGTCTGCAAACATCACGGACACGGGGATAGGCAAGTTCGACCTTCCCGACCGCGACATACCCATGACTGCGTGGTTTGCAGGCCACCTGCAGCCCGGCTCGAGGGCCGCGGCCACGTTCACAATCGAGAATCCGGGGCCCGGCGCAGTCGACGTGTCCATATCGCCGCAGAAGATGTCGCTTGTGAGCCACACTAGTCTCAACGGCACCACCGTACCGCGGCAGCATGATCCCGCACTCAACGATACCGACGCGTACATTCCAAACTACGTGAGACTCGCCGACGTGCGCCCCGACGAGGGCCTTGCCGGCCTGTTCGGAGATGGAAGGACGATTCCTGCCGGCGCGTCGCTGCTTGTGCTCAGCGTCAACTTTGCATTCTCCGATTTTATGAACATGTCCGCCGACGTGTACGCCGACGACATAGGGATAGCATCTCTGTACCTGTACGACTGGGTTGACAGGGACGGGGACATGGAGATAACAAGCGACGAGCTCCTGCTTGTGACGCGGGGCGGCTCGTGGGGTACGGTGCAGGAGATCCGCGTGTCGGATCCCGCCGACAAGTTCGAGGGCGTTCCGATGGCCGGAATATATCCGGTGCCGCTCAGATACTCCTACTGGGTGGGGCCCAACGGCGCCAATGCAACGGCGCTGGACTATACTGTGTCGGCAAGCTACTACGCGAGGGAGAAATGGGAGGACGTCTGGCCGGCGCGGTCCTCGGTATCCGTCCCGCCACAGGACTCGAAGCAGGTTGACGTCACGCTGATCATACCCGACGATGCAGGCGCGGGCATACACCACGGGTTCGTCTCCTTTGAGGGTGACCGTCACACTGCAAACGTGCCGGTGTCGTTTGCAGTAACGCCCGTCGTACATGATGCGGGATCCCGGATCGTCTTTGGCGGCGGAGGCGCCCCGGCAAACGCGTCAGGATCCGGGGCGGCGGAGGCATCCCCGCCACATCCGGACGTCACGTACTCCAACGGCCATACGAGGGGCGCCTTTGACATGGTGGGGCGCTACATGGCGGGGGACTGGCGGCACCACCACTTTGAGGTTGCAGACCCGGCCATAAGCGCGGCCTCGGTCAGGATATCCTGGGAGTCGGAGGACACGAGCGTGTCTGCATTCGTTGCCGATCCCACAGGCCGCATAATCCAGACAAACGTCCCGTCCGGCGTCTTTGGACACTTTCTCGACTGGCCGTCAGTCGACTGGCTTGGCAGCACGCCGTTCAGCGAGGGCGGGGGGTTCTATCCCGTATCCGGAGACGCAGAGGACGCGTCATCCACATTCATGACGGTTCCGATCAACGGCACCGGGACGTACGCCATAATGACCCACACGACCCTGTACGGGGGCGACTCAGTCACAGAGCCCATGAGCATAGAGGTCAGGTTCTATGGTGGTGGTGGCGAGGGAGATGGTGGCGGTGTCGATGTATATGGTGACAATGGTGCAGGACAGGATGTCGACAGCCCCGGGTCTGGCACGGGCGCCGGT
Organism: Nitrosopumilaceae archaeon; assembly: GCA_022823825.1. GTDB lineage: Archaea > Thermoproteota > Nitrososphaeria > Nitrososphaerales > Nitrosopumilaceae > Nitrosopumilus. The sequence continues at coordinate 42,165 of JAJEHG010000051.1, forward strand.
TCGACTGACCCCGCTGCCGCCACAGACGGCGATGATAACGACCGTCATGATCCAGATGCTGCACAAAGGGACACAACTGCTGACGGGGCGGCGGCATCCGCGCCATTGCCCCCGTCCGAACCGGCCGCCTCCGACGTTCAACTGCCACCTGCAGACGACACGGGCCAGCCTGCCACAGGCTTGGTGTCTGCAGCAACCGCAGAGGAGGCCGGCCCCGGGTTTGGCACGGGCGCCGCAGCGGGTCTGGCGGCGGGAGCCGCCATAACGGCCGCGGTCTTCATAGCGATAAAAAGAGCCAGGCCGGCATCAGTGCGGCGAGAGTCGCCGGACACGGATGCCGTCGGCGCAGCGCACGGCAATGACAATGACAACCTCCGCAGTGGCCACGCCGGTGACGGTGACGGTGACAACGACGACAACAGGAACGGCAGATACGGCGCGCTCTGAGCGGGGTTCCGGGTGCGCGCCTGTCCGGCCTAGGTTGTCTTGATTCTCACAACGTCCTGGTTCTCACATATCGCATAATTGCACAACGCCGTGTCAATGCAGTAATGCGCAGAATCCGGCGAGATTTTTCGCCGCACCTTTGAATCCCGGGTATGCCCGAATATCTGCCTCGTGTGCGGTATGTCCACAAACTCACCATAGTCGCACCATATCAGGCCGCCCACGCTGTTGAGCCCGCCCCTGCTGCGCCCGGCCTCCAAAAACGGGTGCGGGACGCTCCTGTCCGACGCCCCGGCAAGATCCTCGGCTGCGCGATATAGGACATCCTGCACAGGTTCCGATTCCGTCCTGCGCTGCTGCGCGTACAGCGTGTCTGAGAATCCAGCATGGGTGCACAGCCATCCGGTACCCGCCGCCCCTATCCAGTAGTAGAGGCGCAGCTTGGCCCAGTCTATCCCGTACGAGTCAATGACGCGCCACTTTGCATCCGAGTACCCGCTGCACCTGTAATCTGCATTGCCCGTCATATAGTGCAGGTCGTGGTTCCCAAGCAAGTGTATCCTGCCGCCCTCCTCACCGTCACGTTCGAGAGAGCGCACGAGCCATTCTGCAGTCCGTTCCGCCATCCCAGGACTGTCGTCAAAGTCGTCAAAATAGTCGCCCAGAAATACAGTCAGGTCGGGGCGCTCCCGGCTTATGATCTCCTCGGCCGTCTGATACCGGTGGTGTATGTCCGGTATGACGAGGGTTTTGCTCCCCATGACACGCCTGTGGCACATAGGCTAATACCTGTTTGCCGCATCCCGTGCAGCAAGCCCCCCAGGATCGGTGCGCATAGTCCATCACCGCCGCACGAAAGTACTGCGGTTATAGTACCGTACCTATCAAATAGATATCTTTATTATACCGTACTTTTTTATGCCACATATGGAGGACATGAAACTCAGCAGCTTGGAGGGCGTCGGCCCAGTTACAACACGCAAGCTGTCTGATGCAGGAATCCACAACGTCATGGATCTCATAGTCCGCGGCCCCGTCGAAATTTCGGAGATAACCGGGATGGAGAAGGACACTGCCGAGAAGATCGTCAACAAGGCCAGGCAGCACCTGGTCGACGGCGGCAAGCTGGCCGGGGACTTTGTGAGTGCAAGCGAGATCTACGATAACAGGCAGAAGATCGGGCGCATTACGACCGGTACCGACTGTCTCGACTCCCTCTTTGGCGGAGGACTTGAAACCCAGGCACTTACTGAGGTGTATGGCGAGTTTGGATGCGGCAAGACGCAGTTCGCCCACACCATGTCGGTGATGGTCCAGAAATCCAAGGAGGAAGGGGGACTCGAGGGCGGTGTTCTGTATATAGACACGGAGAACACGTTTAGGCCCGAGAGGATCGTCTCGATTGCAAAGGCCCACGGCATGGATCCCCTGCAGGTTCTGCAGAACATTACCGTGGCACGCGCGCACAGCAGCTCTCACCAGACGCTGATTCTGGAGGGCGCGGGTCCGGTAATCGAGGCAAACAACATCAAGCTGATTGTTGCAGACTCGGCAGTAGGGTTGTTCCGTTCCGAATACCTCGGACGCGGAACCCTCTCAAACAGGCAGCAGAAGATCAACCATTTCGTACACCTGCTGTCACGCTATGCAGAGATCTACAACTGCGCCGCAATTGCAACCAACCAGGTCATGGCATCCCCTGACGTCTTCTTCGGGGATCCGACCCGGCCCATAGGCGGAAACGTAGTCGCCCACACGAGCACCTACCGGATCTACTTTAAAAAGTCCGGCAGGAAGCGAATCGCCCGCATGGTCGACAGCCCGCACCACCCAGAGGAAGAGGTACTCTTCGCCTTGGGCGAGGCGGGCGTGATGGACCTAGAGGATGCAGAGGCCGCGGCCAAGACCAAAAAGACAAAGTCTGCTTCCGCTGCCGCCGCGGACGTGACAGCTACGGCTGCCGCTGCTTCCGCTGCCGCCGCGGCAGCGGCAGCGGCAAAACCCGGAGACGCGGCGCCCGCCGATCCCAAGGCGTCCTCTCCTGCCGCCGCCTCCAAGGCCAAGGCTGCCCCAGCCAAAAAGGCAAAGTCTGCAAAGACCGCAGACGATGCCGCCCCGGCAGCGGAGTCCGCGACGGACGTCCCTGAGGCAGCCGACCTTGACGAGGAGATAGACCTCACAGACGTAGAGCTCTCCGACGAGTAGCCCTATTCCTTTTTTTTCTTTTTTTCAAAGACGTAGGAACCGCCGCCCGCGCCCGGCCCTATGCGCGGCCGCCTTCTTGCACGGCTACCTGTGGGCGACTCGAGTCCGTACGCGTAATGCTCTACCAAGCAAGGAGGCCGGGCAGTCTGCGGCAACTGCCTGCGCAAGGGCCTGTAGATATACTAGATTAAATAGGGTTCAGAGTCCGCCCCTGCATGGCAACCAAAAAGTCGCACGGCCGCTCCCACGGATTCAGGCACAAGTCCCGCTCCGTCATGAAGAAAAAGGCCCCCCGCGGCGTGTCATTTCTGCTGCGCGAATACCAGACGGGACAGCAGGCGCTCGTCATAATAGACCCGCGGCAGCACAAGGGACTCCCCCACAGGAGGTACCATGGCAAGGTCGGGGTAGTAACTGAGGTAGGCCGGAGGGCCGTAACGCTTGACGTAAAGCTCGGAAACAAGACCAAAACCTTAATCACGAGGCTGGATCACATAAAGCCGTTCGGTGTGTCGTAATGGAAGAGGTACAAGACAGACAATCCATCTCGCTCGCGGAGGTAAGGGAGATACTCGGCAAGGTGGAGCCGGAGGACATGGACCAGATACAGCGCTGGACGTTTGACTATGTCTCAAAATTTGCCACTACGGACTCCAAGAATGCGGCGGAGATGAAAAAACTCCTCATCAAGGACTGCGGCCTCACGGAGGACGAGGCAGTCGAGATCGTGAACATAAGGCCCACCAGCATGGCCGAGCTGCGTTCATTTACGTTCGGGTGGAAAAAGCTCATACTTGCAGAGACCCTGGAAAAGATGCTCAAGATAGTGCGAGAGCACTCCCCCTAGTTCGGGTATGATGACGGTGACCATAACTATGATTATGTGCCGACGGCAACAATAACCGTAACGGTGGCGGCAGCGGCAGTAGTAGTTGGTGAAAAGGATTGCGTCTGCTGCTTTCTAATCCGGGGGCAGGTCTGCGTTGAACGCCGACCCGCCAAAGGCAAGAACGTACGAGGAGTATGCGTACGTGCTCGGACCCACGCGCCGCGGCCGCTCGTCCGTCGTCAGGGGCAAGGAGGGTACGATAGTAACGGCGGTGGGCGAGAACAAGCTCACGCTGCTGGAGTTGCTTGGCGTGCCGGGATCCGGGTTTGCAAACGGCGAGCGGCTCCGCATCGGCAGGACCGGCAGGATAAAGGTGGCGTCGGTTCTGGGAAAGGTCTCATATGAGACGCTGTCAGAGTCCGCCAAGAACGAGCTGCAGGGGGTGATAACCACGATCGTGGCAAACAACGAGCAAAAATTTGTATCATACCTCAACAACGCCGGCCCGATAACCCCCCGCGTGCACGCGCTGGAGCTGATACCCGGCATAGGCAAGACGTACATGAATGCGATGCTTGACGAGCGGGAGCGCCAACGGTTTGAGAGCTATGCGGATCTGCAGGAGCGGGTGGGCCTCAGCGACCCCGTCGGGCACATAGCCGAGCGCATAGTATCTGAGATGAGCGGCCAGAGCAGGCGAGTCAACATATTTGTAAAGAGGTAGGCGCCCGGAAATGACGCCGACTGCAGCCACGCCCGCCGCCCTTGGGGCCGCCGTCGTGCGCAGGGGCGCGCCTGTCCCGGCCGCCGCACTGCGCGGTCATCCTGCAGACCCGCCCCCCAACGGCCGGGGCGCATCCCGCGGGCGAAAGTCAGTACCGGGCGGCCCTGCCAGCGGCGGGGGCGGGGGTGGCGGCAGCTGGGCCACCGGAAGCACCCGCCAAAAGAAGGGAATGGGGCAGCATTTTCTGGTATCCAAGGGCGTGGCCGAGCGCATAGTTTCGGCCGCCGGGATCAGGGACGGCGAGGCGGTGTTTGAACTGGGAACGGGGCGCGGAATACTGACCGGCCTGCTGTGCAAAAGGGCCGCCCGCGTGGTCTCCGTTGAACTTGACCGGGAACTGGCAGACGAGACGCGCACGGCGCTCTCAAGGTTTGGAAACCTGCGGGTGGTGCGGGGCGACGGGCTCGGCCCTGAGAAGGCGGGGGACACGGCAGACGGCCGCTCCACGGTGTCCACCTCTGACTGCGCCGTCTTTGTATCTAACCTGCCCTACTCGCGCAGCCGGCGTGCGGTGGAGCAGCTTGCATCCTCCGGCTTTGAGCGCTGCATCATAATGGTCCAAAAAGAGTTCGCGTCAAAACTGCTCGCAGGCGCCCTGCCCCGCGGGGGGAATGGCCGACGCGGCGGCGACGGCGACTGCAGCGGCCCGCACGCGCGCGGCAGGAGACGCGCAATCAGCGTGGTGGCCCAGTACTGTTTTGAGATACGCGCCATGATGGACGTGCCGGCCTCCTGCTTTGAGCCCAGGCCCGGGGTGGACTCGGTGGTCCTTGTGATGGTTCGGAGGCGTACGCTTGAGGGCGCCCGGATCTCGATGATCAACCGCATCTTCTCATACAGGCGCAAGCGAATTTCCACCCTGATGGATATGATCTGTGGCGACAGTAGCAGGAGTAGAGGCGGTAGCGACGCTGCCCGCGACCGCAACCATAACGGGGGCAACCATAACAGCCGCGGCAGGGATGCCGGCAGTCGCCTCCCCGGCCGCCGGACGCATGCAGGCGGCACACATAGCGAGGCACGCGGCGGCTCGGACAGGCCGCTGCGCCTCGACGACCTGTCCGTTCAGGATATAGTGGATCTGGCGGACTCTGTGCTTGCAAGGGTGTGAATGATGACGGACGCGCCATGTGACTCTGCCGCGGGCCGTGCGCGGGGGGGGCGCCCACCCGAACGAACGAAACCTGTAGTGGAGCAGGACGAGTACCCGCCGTCGGAGGACACCTTTTTTCTTGCGGACTACATAGGACGCGCGCCCAGGGGCCTGGCGGCCCTTGACGTGGGAAGCGGCTCCGGGTACATCACGAGACTGCTGCGCGACTCGTTTGGTTTCGTGGTTGGGACCGACATCAACTGCAGGGTGCTCCGGAACCAGTCTGGCGCGTACCGCACGGAGAACCTGGTATGCTGCAGCGGCTCTGACGCGATACGCGCAGAGTTCGACCTTGCGGTGTGCAACCCCCCGTACCTTGCGACGGATTCAGTCACGTTCGAGTCGACTGACGGGGGGCCGGGCGGCCTGGAGGTGCCGGCCCGCATACTGGACTCGGTATTCCGCAACGTGCGCCCCGGCGGCAGGTTTGCCATCGTAACCAGCACGCTCTCGGACTATGACGGCCTGATGGGGCACGCCGTCAGGGCGGGCTTTGCCGACGCCCGCATCGTGGCGAGAAAGAAGCTGTTCTTTGAGGAGCTGTTGCTGGTGGAGTGCTCAGTGGCAGCGGCGACGGGCGCCTAGCGGCGCAGGGCCTCCTTTGCCTTTGCGCATATGGCGTCTGTCATCTGGGTGGTCTTTGCATCTCCCCCGATGTCCCACGTCACGGTCCTGCCCTCGTTGACCACCGACTCGGTGGCGGCAAATATGGCGTCGGCGATGTCCGCCTCGCCGAGATATTTTGCCATCCACGCCCCCGAGCATATGGCCGCGACCGGGTTCACGACGTTCTGGCCCGCAAACTGCGGGGCGCTGCCGTGGGCAGCCTCGAACATTGCAAAGCGGTCACCGATGTTTGCAGAGTATATGAGTCCGATTGACCCCACGAGCCCGGATGCCAGCTCGGATACAATGTCCATGAAGAGGTTCGTGCTGACCAGGACCGCCCCGTTGAACTGGGCCGGGTTGACCACGAGCTGCTGCATTATGTTGTCTATGTAGATCTCGGAGAGCTCCATCTCCGTGTTGAGCACGCCCCGCTGCGCCGCGTCCCAGAATATCCCGTCAGTCTCCTTCAGTATGTTTCTCTTCGTGATCGCGACCATCTTCTTCATGCCGTGGTCAGACGCCCACCTGACGGCGGCGTTTATGATGCGCTCGCTGCCCTGCCTCGTTATCTTCCTGATTGCAATGGCCGTATCCTCCGTTATGCGGGCCTCTATCCCGGTATAGAGCCCCTCCGTCGCCTCCCTAAAGCAGACGCAGTCAAGCCCGGCGTCCGGCGAGAGACGGCTGTACGTCTTGGTGGGCCTGATGTTCGCATACAGGTCAAACTTCTGCCGCAGCGTGACGGCCACGCTCCTCGGGGCGTTGGGCACTGGTATCGTCGTGGTGGGCCCCTTGAAGCAGGTATCTGACCCCTCCAGTATCCCCATGGTCTCGTCTGGGATGTACGACTTGTCCGCCCTGCCGTTGCGGTCCCACTGCTCCGAGCCGGCCTCGCACATTACAATCTCCGCCTGGAGGCCGCACTCCCCGACCACCGTGAGCATGGCGTCCACCACCTCCGGTCCTATGCCGTCGCCCTTCATCACGGCCGCGGTCTTTGTGCCCAAGTCATGCTGAGACGGGCGCGATATTATTTAATTCTTTGAGGCGGTGTGGCGTACACCGTCACGTCGTTCGCGTGGGAGGCGGTCGACAACCCTACGCCGTTGCAGCATACTCTACAGGTCGACATCACTGTAAGCTAGCATATGCAAAAAAAAGTACAGACTTTTTTGGGGGGCAGCAGCCCCAGGCAACCAGTGCGCCAAGCGTTCCCATTTTTTACCGCTCTTCTTCCCGCCTGCTGCCGGCAGCGCCGCCGTCTTTGGTGTTCCGCGCTGGGGGGAGGGGCCTGCGCCATGATCGACCCATACGGCCTATAGTACGTGTTTAATACCATCCCTCTGCCAGATATGGTTGTGAAGATTGTCCAGATCTCTGATCTGCATGTAGGTTCCCAGTTCCTTCCAGAAAAGTTCGAGGCGCTACTCTCCGAGGTCAACGGCATGCGTCCCGATGTCATTGTCGTTACGGGCGACCTGACAAACGAGGGGCTGGTCAAGGAGTATGAGAGGGCAAGGTCGCTGATCTCACGGTTTGACGCCGGCAAGATAATCGCCATAAGCGGAAACCACGACTACCGCAACACGGGCTACCTGCTCTTCAGAAAGTACTTTCCCTTCCAGTCGGTCAACGAGCTTGGCGACAACATAGTGCTGATAACGGTGGGCACCGCCCGCCCAGACAGGAACGACGGCGAGGTGGGCTACCGCCAGAACCTGTGGATTGAACGGACCCTGCAAAAGTACGCCGGAAAGACAAAGATTGTGGCAATGCACCACCACCTGATAGCCATTCCAGACACTGGATCCGACCAGCTCACGGTGGTGGACGCCGGCGACGTGCTGAGGACGATCCTCGAGACCGGCGTTGACCTAGTCTTGTGCGGGCACAAGCACAGGCCCTGGATGTGGGCCTTTGGCGGGCTGACCGTGGTCAACGCGGGCACGGCCACATCCGAGCGCGTCCGCGGACTGTTTGAGAACACGTACAACATAGTCACGATAAACGACAAGACGGGCAAGGTGGACGTGGACCTCAAGATGGTGGGGGGCCGCAGGCTGCCGCTCAACGACATCGTAAGGAACTACGCCCAGTTTCACGAGGAGTACAGCACCACCACCACTCCGGCATGACTGCCGCGGGCGGGGAGGAGAGGCCCAATGAAGGACGCCATCGACAGAATCAATTTAATTGTGCGGCTTGGCGTCTTCCTGCGTGCGGGGATCGCCTAGCCCGGTAGGGCGTGGGATTGCTAATCCCATGTTCGAAAGAACTCGGGGGTTCAAATCCCCCTCCCCGCGCCATTTTCGCCTACCGTCTCCGGCCGCCCGAATCCAGTCGGGGTGGCTCGCGCCGCGCCAGAACGGGTATCGAACCGCATGCAGTGCCGGGGTACGCGGATCACGCCTGGTGCGCGCCCCCAGTTTCTGCATCCATCGGCTGCAGCGCCGTCCATTTCCACTCCATTAAACCTTAATACTCCTGACGCCCAGCCTGTGGCATGGGGCGCAGAAAGACTCAGAAGATAATACGCACGGGCCCAAAGAACGCCACGACGGGGCTGTGCCCGGCCTGCCAGACCATCGGCAAGGTGTTCCTTCTCGGACCTCCCGGCGAGGAGAGGGGCAAGTGCGAAAAATGCAGGCAAGAGTTTGAGCTGTAACCGGGACTCGAGGGACTACACCTGCACGCCTTTTATACTGCCCGCCCTGTCGGGGCCGCGGATGCGGCAGGGGTGCCGTTACAAGCCAAATATATGATCAAAAATTGTCCGCCTAGCCGAGCTGCACGCCGCACGACACATAGGATATCTTTTTTTAGATCCACATCTGACAATGATCGATGAGTACTGAAGCTGAGACCATCTATGACCGCGTGTCTGCACTTGAAGAAGAGGTTGCAGTGCTACGAAGCGAGGTTGATCTGCTCAAAAGGGCGCTGCGCAACAAGATCGCCCGTCACGAGATATCCATGATCAAGGAAGGCAAGGATGTCGAGAGCATTATTGACTAGACGCGGCGGCAATAGCGGCAGCAACAACGCGCGCCAGGCGGCGGCAGGACGCCGGGCATACTTTGGTTTGTAGTTGGCGCTCGCCAGTTGCGCTCGGAGTGCGCGGCCCGAATGACGGCTAGGCCGCGCGGCCCGCCGGCGTCACCTGACGACCCTCTCGATGTAACTCGACGGCTCCTTCAGCTCCCTTGTAGTGGGCAGCTCGTGTATCATGTCTGAGAACGCGTCTCTGCCGCGCGCGTCGTATACGGCCCTTGCAAAGTCGCGCCCCATGTTCTTCCTCACCTTGTACGTGCTCAGGTCGGTCCCCATGAACGTGCCCAGGTACCTTGCAAAGTCTTCGTCGCCCCCAAGGATGCTCTCAACTGCCAGCGCCGCCATCCCCTCCATTGTGGTGAATGCCGAATGGTGCCTCTGTATGGGGCCTAACCACTCCATGTACGTCTCGTGTATGTCCGGAATGGCGCGCTCTATGGTCGGATCTATCTCGACGTGCGTGTACGTCATGATGTCAGGGCCGATCTGCTCTATCAGGAAATGATCCGGGTTCAGAAAGAAGAACAGGTTGGCCCTCTTTGCAAACGGAAAGTCGTCCGGCACCGCCTGCAGCTGGCAGTGCTCTGCAAGCATGTTTACGGTGTCCGTGTCCAGGCCCATTATGGTCTCTGCAAGCCGTTCGTTTATCGTGTTTACGTGCGCTGCCGCCTCCGCGTTTGCGCGGTGCAGGTTTCCCTGCGCCGAGTGTATCATCTCCTCAAGCACGGTCATCTTTACGGCCCCGACGTACCCGGAGTTTACCTCGCCAAACCGGGACTCGTACGGCTCGCCCTGCCTGTACAGTATTATCCTCGGATACCTTGAGAGGACGAACTTGTTGAGGTATATCACAGAGTCCAGGTAGTCGCCGTATGTCGTGGTTATCTTTGAGATGTACTGTATGGCATAGGTCGAGTACACCAGATATTTGGCGGTGTCCCTCTCCATCAGGCCCGCTATCGCCGCCTGGTCCTCTGACGCGACCGCCTCGAACAGGTCGGTCACGAACGCCCGCGCGTCCTCGCTGCCCGCAAAGACCTTTGCGGCCTTCAGCCTCTTGAGGCCGTCGAGCTCCGGATACTCCAGCCTGAGCCCCTCCTGGCACCTTGCGCCGAGGAACTCCTCGGCCTTTTGCACGTATGCGGGGAATATCCCCCCTGCGACCTGTTCCAGCTCATCGAACCTGACCCTGTCCCCCAGGCTCTCGGCGGCCTTTGCGCCGAGGCTCTCAATCTCGGCCTCCTCGCTGATCTCGACTGAAAGCTGGCCAAACAGGGCCTCGGCAAACTCGTCGAACTCCTTCAACGCGCATGCAACGAACGACTGCAATTTAACGCTAACCTGACTTGTGCGCGCGCGGCCGGCCCGTGCACGCCCCCCCCACCCTTCACGAACGCCGACTGCAACAACAGTGAAATACAAAAGACGCCACGGTATGTCATGGTGTCAGCCGTTGTCATCCCGATTATAGTGGTGGCCATCGTGGGACTTGTCGGGTACCTCGTATACCGGTATCTGGTGATGGAGGCGTCAGCCCGGCGGACCGTCACCCGGACGCTGCGGCGATACCGCATAGAGAAGACCCCGTCGGAGATAATACGTGAGTACCACATGATCAGGGGCCAGTCCCTCTCGGAGGGGGAGATCCGCGGCATGGAAAAAGAGTACATGCTCAACGAGCCGGACAAGTTCCTTGAGATGTACGACGAGATAAGGGACAAACCGGTGCGAAACGGCGCAGGAAGCCAGGGCGGCGACGGCAGCGACTCCGGATCTACAAGCGGTCACAAAGGCGGCTCGATTGGGGACAGGTAGCTGGCTCGAGATTCATCATATCATGCCCGCACGATGTTGCGCGGTCTCGTACATGCCGCAACCGGAGCCACGGTTACGGCGACACTGGAATCTGTATGAACGGCGTCCCGCCCTCGCCTACGACAAGCGGCAGCTGGCCGTCCCATGCCTGGGTCTTTAGCCACTCCAGATAGTTGGGATTCTCTGCAAGCGCCTGGTTGATGATTGAAATGGCCTCTGCCTCGCCCTTTGCCTCTGCGATGTTCGCGTTTGCGACTCCGACCGCGTTGGCCTCCCTCTGCTTTGCCTCCACCTCTATCCTTCTCAGGTCGTTTTCAGCCTTTAGCGCCTTTTGCTCCGCCTCCACCTTTGCCTCGATGGCCTGGGCAAAGAGCGGCGAGAACTCAAAGTCTGTTATCGATATGACCTCTGTTACCACATTGAACTGCGCAAGCCTCTCCCGGATGGACGACTCTATGTCCTGCTTTACAAGAGGCCTCTTTGTAATCAGCTCCTCCGCGTTGTAGTTTGCAGTAACCTGCTTTACGGTCTCCTCTATGGCAGGCTGTATGACCCTGCTCTCATAGTCCAGTCCCAGGTTCTTGTACAGCGTGTGCACGTGCTCCCTGTGGGGGTGATAGTTGACCGTAACCGTGGTCTCGACTGTCTGGAGGTCCTTTGAGGCGCTCCTCGTCTCCTTTTCGTACTTTAGCGTCCTGACCTCTATGCTTACGACGTCGTCCTGGAACGGCACTACAAAGTGCAGCCCCTCGTCAAGCGGCGGGGCCGTGAGGTCTACCGCGTTCCAGTGCAGCAGCACGCCCCTGTGCCCGGCGTCCACTATCTTGACTGACGCAAAGACCACGACTCCGATTACAATCAGGATGATGATTCCTATTGCGACCCCCCTCGCCGCGCTGGTGTTAACCTTTGGCGACTGGTACCTTGACATGTTTTGAGGTGGGACGTCTGCCTTATTATACTATCCTGAGCCCTTCTCCCAGGCCCCGCCCCTGCACTCTCAACAGATTTAACGTATGGGTGTGTACATGCGGCATGGTAACTGGCGAATACTGGTGGCTCATATACCTGCTGTTCCTGGCGATCCCGCTTGCAAGGATAATCCCGCGGCTCGTCTCGCGAACCCGGATGCCCGGGTATGACGATGAACGTGCGCGCCGTCCCGGCGCGGGCGGCGCGTCGGGCGGCGCCGGTGACCGCGGCTATCGCGGTCGTGACGGTGTCGGCGCAGACCCGGAACGCGTAGGGCGGCCGGGAGCGGCGCCAGCGTCGGGGCAGGACGCAGCGGACGGCGGGCGGCCGGCCTTTGCCGAGCCCCGCGGCCGGCGCGACGCGCCCCGGGACGGGCCGGCGCCAAAAGCAGAGCAGACCGACGAGATGATCGTGCTGGGCGCGATGCACCGGGGCGCCAAGACGTTTGCGTCGATTCAGAAGAAGACAGGCATGGACGACGGCTCGCTGAACAAGGCCCTTGAGAACCTGGAGGGGCGCCAGATGATAAAGATAGTCACAAGAAAGGGACTCATGGGGACGAAGGTCGAGATATACCCGACGGACAAGGGGTTCCGCAAGTATTACTCGTGATTAGACATGGCGCACCCGCTGCTGCCGGGGGTGGCTGCCGGATCACTCTACTGTAGAGCGGATGGCAATGTCACGGTGGTGGTGTGTGCCGGGGGCGGGTTTCGAACCCGCGACCTCCAGATTATGAGTCTTGCCTTCTTTTTGGAGAACCGCTAGAGCCTGCCAACCGAACTGGCACTCTAACCAGGCTGAGCTACCCCGGCATGACTGTCGCGTATTTTGGTGGGAAATTAAATGCTACGTCGCGGCCGCAAACTTCTGGGATCGCCCGTTGCGGTTAGTTACGACGGTGCCGTGTGGTGGCAGCTACGCCTGCGGCGCCGCGCCGGACTCCGCTGTGCTGTCAGTAAACGAGTCGTTTCGGCCGTACGTCTCTGAGATCTTAGACCAGTTCGGATTCGCGTCGTGCACCCAGAGGAACTTTCTCTGCAGGGCAGCCGTGTACAGCTTACCCCATTCCGTCTTGGTCTCGTCAGTCCAGGCCTTTACCACGCGCGGGTCGATATAGTTCCGCAGGGACGTGCCGAGGTTGTAGTCCCGCGTCTCCTCTTTCAGGTCTATCTGAAGCCTCATCTTCTCAAGCCTGTCACTGTGCCTTGCCTTTTGCCTCTCTATCTGTTCCTTTAGCCTTCTGATCCGCTTCCTCTTGTTCTTCTTTTGGATCGCGGTTTTGGGCTTTGCGTCCCTTGCCTTTTTGAGGTTGGCCTGGGCCTTTTCCCACGGCTTTTTAGATTCTACTTCCTTCAACTTTGCCCTGTTCTTCTTCAATGACTCTTCAAAGTTCTTTGGTATGGTCCTCTTGTGGTTGCACGTTTTGGCCGCCTCTAGATTGGCGCGCTTTGCATAATCAAGTTTTTTGTGCTGGCTCGCGTCCTTTACATCCGCGTGTTCTGCAAGGTATTTCTTGACGACCTTTGTGGCGCTGTACGTCCTGAAGACCTTTGCGCTGAGTCCCTTTACAATCCCGGAATAGTACGCGTTGACGTGGCTTGAGCGTATGCCGTCGAATATCTCGTCCTTGGATTTTTTGCCGGATATTATCTCCTTCAGGTTGGCGCGCAGCCTCTCGTCGTGCGGATTGTCGCACTCGATGGCCTCCTCCCACCTGACGCTGTCCTTGCCAAGAAAGTCGAACTTTATCGCGTTGTCTAATATCGCGACGTGCTCCTTTCGCAGCGTGGTGGCTCCCACCGTGTCGGCCTCGTCGGGATCCTTCTCGTCGCCTACCCTCATTGCCGTGCGGTATATCAGATAGCACACGGTCGATATCTTGCGCTTTTTGGGATCCCGGGATGCCATGTCTCTGGCTACGCTGTCAAGTATCCGGTCTATGCCGGAGGAGAGTTTCTCGGCCTTGAGGTACTTTGCCCTGTCCATGCTCTGCTTTATCTCGGACGTGTCCGCGAGCCACACGTACTTTGTCTTCTGCGTCAGGTAGTCCGTCCAGCTTGCAAGCCACGTGGCGCCCCTGTTCTCTACGATGTCCTTCCACCGGCCCTCCGGCTTGGGAGCATCCTTGCTCATGTTGAGTATGACGTCCCCCTTGGTGATGCGCGGCTTCCACCTCCCCCTCAGCGGGTGGGCCCCCCTGCCGATGAATATTCCCGGGGGCTCTGCCATGTAGTTTCCCACGTCGACCTCCTTGTCGTCCAGGACGGCCTTGCCGTACTTTGCCTTTAGTTCTTCGCGGATCTCCTTTCTTTTGGCCGCGGCCTCCTTCCTCTCCTCCTTTGTCATAGCGTCCTTGCGGTCCTTTTCCATGTCGACTATTCTGTACGCCTCTGCAAAGTCCACGTCCTTGTACTCGAGTCCCTTGTATTCGGGGCCCAGTACCTTGGCAAGGTCCTTTGTAAAGTTGGACTGGAACACGGCGTCCTGCACGTACGGCGTGTCCTTCTTCTTTGCCCACTGGTACGCCATCTCCTCCGGGAGTAGGTCGGGTTTGATCTTCTTGCCCCTTATCGTTATCGAGAACTTTTTCGACTCGTACTCGGGCGGGAATATGATGCCGTTGTGCCGCAGCGTCTTCCACCGTTTTTTGTTATTGCTGCTAGTCTTCTCCTTCTTCTTCCTACTGCCTGCCATCGCGAAACCCGAATCAGACTGACGCGCGCCAATGTGTATATCAATATAACGTGCGTCAGGCGGCACGCAGGCCCTCCTGCCGCCGGCCGTGGCCGGCCGTCGTGCTCACTTGGGAAAGAGCTCCTCGCTCATGTACCTCTCAAACTCGATGTCCGACTTTTCCCTCTTTGCCTTCATGAACATCTCGGCGTCGGCCCCCACCACGTACCGCGGCAGCATCTCCTCGTCGTTGATGGCCCCGATTACCGCATCTGCCACCTGCGAGGGCGGCGTGCCCATCTCCACCATCATCTTGATTCCCGCAAGCATGTGGTCGGTCAGCACCCTGTACTTGGGATCCGAGCACGACTCGGGAATCCTCATCGAGTCAAAGAACCCGGTCTTTACGACGCCCGGCTCGATCAGCGTGGCCCTGATCCCAAACTGCCCGAGCTCGTACCTGAGGCACTCTGTCAGCCCCTCTAGCGCGAACTTTGAGCTGATGTACGCGGGGGAGCCCGGCAGCCCCATACGCCCCACCACGGAGCTGATGTTTATGATGTCGCCGGATCCCTGCCTGCGCATGATGGGGGCGGCCTCCTGTATTATCTGCACGATGCTAAAAAAGTTGGTCTCAAACTGTTTTCTGAACTCTGGCAGCGGCACGTCCTCCGTGCAGCCAAACTGCCCGTATCCGGCGTTGTTCACCAGCACGTCAAGCCTCTGGTTGTATGACGCGGCCTCCGATACTGCCGACACGACGGCCTTCTCGCTGTCGACGTCCATGCCCGGTATTATCGTGATTGGAAGTTCCTCCTCACTTCCGTCTTCAGCATTCACCTTGAGGGCAGCGGATACCTTGTTGTCGCTGGCGCTCCCACGAACCCCTGCAAACGTGCGGTACCCGTTTCTTGCAAGCGCCAGCGCGGTCGCCGCGCCTATTCCAGAAGATGCGCCGGTGACGAGCGCGACCTTTTCCATGCGCATGATCCGCACGCTCCGTATTTATCACCTGCGGACGGACCGCTACTCCGTCGTCTCCATGCCGCGAGTGGACCGCAGGGTGCCGCATTGCGCCCGGCGCGCGCACGCTGCAGTGGTGCTCCTACTGCGCCTTCCAGATGTACCAGGTGGCCACCGTCCTGTAGGGCCGCCACCCCTCTGCAATTCTTCGGACGTCGTCCTCAGACGGCATTTCCGGCATGCCGTAAAACAGCATCACCCCCTTTCTGAGGCCCAGGTCGCCGGCGGGCAGGACGTCCATGCGCCCGAGCCCGAACATCAGGAATATCTCGGCAGTCCACCTGCCGACGCCCTTCACCTGCGTGAGCATCTCGGTTATCTCGTCGTCTGACATCCTGCCGGCCCTGTCAAGCCGTATGCGGCCCGCCTCGATCATCTCGGATATCTTCTTTATGCACTCGGCCTTTCTGACGGAAAGCCCGGTCTCCCTCAGTTTCGAGTCCGGCGTGCCAAGCACGTCCGCGGGCCTAGGGTAGGGCGCGTCGTACATGGCCCTGAACCTCTTGGATATGGCCCCTGCAGAATGGCCCGACAGCTGCTGCGTGATTATGGCCTCCACAAGCGAGCGGTACCTGTTCCGGGACGGCCTGATCTCGACGCCGGCCGGCACCATTTTGATCACCTTTGCAAGGACGGGGTCCCTTTGCAGGCGTCGCCGCGCATGCGACATGGCGCGGGACCCACCAGGTACGGCCATGCCCGCTGTGCGGCACGTCGGTATGTAAACCCCTCTGCCCCGGAAGCAGCCGTCCGGGACGTATTAGACTATCGGACTGCACCCCTCAAACGAGTCGAGCAGGGAGGTGGCCTGGCCGCCGTTTATCCGCTCAAACACCTCAAGCGACGCCGCCTTGTGCAGGTACTGGTTGTTGTTGCCGCACCTGTATGACATCGTGCACCGGGGGCATCCGGACTCTGCCGTGCAGGGGCACTCGCCCACTATGCGCGCCCCGCGCTCAAAGGCAGTCTCAAGCCTGTCGTAGAGCGCCCTGCTTGCGCCGCTGCCGCCTATCACCCCGTCATGCACGAATATCATTCCTGACGAGCCCATCGATATCCCGCCCAGGTTGCGGGAGGCCCCGCCCGTTATCATGTTGCTTCCCTCTATTACCACGTGCTCTGTCGCATGGTATCCGCTTGTCATGATATACCCCCCTTCAAGCCTCTCCGGGACCGTGGCGCTTGCACGCATGTCGTATCCCTGCCCCGTCGCGTTATTGCGCATCTCGTCGGCCGCCCTCTGTATCGTATCGTCCGGGGACGGCGCGCAGAATACGATTCCCTTTGTCACGTACGTGTACTCCAGGGGCCTGTCAAGATCCACCGAATCCGGCGCCGCCGCCGCCACTCCCTCCGGGTCGAGCCCCACACCGTCCTCGTCGCCGTACCGGCCCCCGGCGCCGCCCGGGCCGCTGTCCGCCCAGTTGATCTTTACGTACCCGGTCACGGTCTTTTTTATGCGCAGCCTGCAGAACGCGGTCTCTATGCCGTTTACCATCCTCTTCTCCATGACCTCCTCTATGCCGGGGTATTCGGACGTGAGCGCCCTCGTATAGTACGGGTGGTCCCGCGGCAGCTCCTCTATGACGGCATGCTGCCTTTTCGGATAGTCAAACTCGGTTACCTCGTACGGCCTGCCCGCAAGAAAGTAGACTGCGCCCTCGTGCAGCTCCTCCAGCGCGATCGGGCACACCCTGTCTGCCGCCTTTCGGCCCCCGGCTATGATGTCTACCGACTCGCCCATGCCCCTGATGCTGTACCTGTCAAGTATTCCACCTGCCGCCGCGCCGCCGCCCCTGCCCGGAACTATAAAGCCGCCCGCGCGCCTGAGTCTCCCCTGCGATATGTGCCGCCCGATGACCCCGGCGTGCTCCTCCTCTTCCTCCGGGGTGATGGGCATGTCGTGCGCCATTGCCAGTATCTGGCACTCCTCGACGTAGGGGTTCCTCGGGTCAATGTACAGCTTTTCGGTATCCTCGAAATAGTCTCCGGGGTGGTTCCTGTAATACTGGGATATGGGATCGTTTCCAAGCGCCAGGAACGCGTAGCCGCGCCGCCCCTCGCTTCTTGCCGCCCTTCCAATCCTCTGTATCAGCCTGTTTATCGGGGAGGGCGCCGAGACGACGCAGTCGGTGCCCCCCACGTCGATCCCAAGCTCAAGCGTGGGAGTGCACGATACGGCCTGGAGCGAGCCCTCCCGGAACTCGTTTTCGGTCGCGACCCGGTGGCCTGGCAGAAGCCCCGCCCTGTGCACCTTTATCCTCACGCCGGCCCTCTGGCAGTATATCGCGAGCAGTTCGGCGTTGCGGTGCGAGTTGCTGAACACCATCGTCTGGCGCCCCGACGCGGCGAACCTCTTGGTCAGGTGAGACATCAGCGTCCGGGGGCTGCGAAGCGATGGGAACAGCATGGCAAACTCGATGCTCCTGCCCCTGCCTCCGCCGCGCACGGTGTTGATGCAGTCGATCCCGAACAGGTCGGCGCAAAAGCGCCCCGGTTCGTCAAGCGTTGCCGACGCGGCCACGTACTGCGGGCGGCGGCGGCCACCGCCACTGCTGCTGCCGCCGCTGCTGCCTCCTGCAATCCTTGCAAGCCTCCTTATGACGTGGTGCACGTTGCTGCCAAATATGCCCGAGTAGGAATGGGCCTCGTCCACCACGATGATTCTGACCGTGCGCAGTATGCGGCCCAGCTGGGTCCGGCGCCACATGTGGTAGTGCAGCAGGTCAAAGTTGGTCACCAGTATGTGCGGTGGGCTGCCCGTTATCCTCCTTCTTGCTGGGGCGTCCGTATCCCCGTCGTACGCCTCAGCAGAGAGACCCGCCGCCTCCGAAAGCCTCCGGATCTTTGGCAGCTGGTCGCGCGCAAGGGCCTTTGTGGGATACGTTATGATTGCGTGTATGCGCCTCACGGCGCGGCGGCGGCCGTTGCCGTCACCGTCCGCACCTCCGCGCATGTCCTCTTCCCCATCATTGACCGCGTCCGTTATCCTCTGAATCACCGGTATGAGAAAGGCCTCTGTCTTTCCGGACGCGGTCGGGGCCTCGATTACCGTGTCCTTGCCGGACGTGATGCTCTTGATTGCGTCATGCTGGAACCTGTAGAGCCTGTTTATCCCGGACTCTTTGAGGGCCGCGGCGAGCCTGCCGTCCAGTCCCGCATCGTCCGGACTAGGCCCGTACTCGGGCTCCGCCTCCCTGATCACCCTGTAGTCTGCAACATAGTCCTTTTTCGAGTACAGGACGTCGCGCATGATCTTGTCGGGCCTCTCGTCCCCGATCATGTCTTCAATCTCGGACTCGGATCTGACCATGTCCAGAGCTGCTGCACCCCTGGCGTCTGGCGGCTCTGACGGTGCGCCTGCTGCCGCAGCAGCTGTCGCCGCGGCCGCTTTTGCCGCATCCGGCGCGCACGTACCGGGCGGCCCGCCCTCGTCATACCTGACAAGAAACTCCAAGAACGACTCGTCCGGGTTGGGGTTGTACGCGACAAGATCCTGCAGCTCGCATCCGCTACACGAGACGTGCATCCTGCCGTCAAATGTGCGCGACATCTCCATGCCGGAGCCGCATGCGGGGCACGTGAACTTCATGCGGCCGCATTACGGTGCATGCGATTTATTGCTTGGGGTTGTTGTATGCTCCGTCTGTTGTATGCGCTGTCACAATATGACGCGGCCCGGGGAGGAGGGGAGACGGTTGCATCTGCCAAGGTGCGTGACGGCCGGCGCCGTGGTGAAAACAGCTCCCATACAGGACGGGCGCCAACGCCTGCGGGGGCCGGACTTGCCGCAGGGGCGCCGGATTGAGATATTAGTTACGTACGGACATCGGGGATAGGATGGACGGGCAGCTTGGATATGATGAGATTTACAACATGGACTGCCTGCAGGGGCTGGAGCTCGTGCGGCCATCGTCCGTGGACCTGGTGGTCACCGACCCGCCGTTTGCAATCGACTTTAGGCCGAAGCGCCCAAACTACAACCGCAGGGGCTCGCGCGTCCTTGACGGGTACAGCGAGATAAGCAGCGACGACTATTACGAGTTTACAAAACGATGGATGCAGCTCTCCTCGGCGGCGCTAAAGGAGTCAGGCAGCATGTACGTCTTCTCTGGATGGAACAACCTCTCCGACGTCCTGAACGCGATCCGCGACGTCAGACTCACCGTCGTGAACCACATCGTATGGAAGTACCAGTTCGGGGTCGTGACCAAAAACAGGTACGTCACATCGCACTACCACTGCCTGTTCGTGTGCAAAGACGACTCCAAGCGGAGGTTCTACCCGTACTCTAGGTTTTCAAAGGACGAGCGCACACCGGAGGGGCGCAGCCTGCACTACAGGGACAAGGAGGACGTCTGGCAGATAAACCGCGAGTACTGGCGCGGCTCCAAAAAGACCCCCACAAAGCTGCCGGCCGAGCTGATAAGAAAGATCCTGGCGTACTCTAGCAGGAAGGGCGACGTGGTCATGGACCCGTTTCTTGGATCAGGCCAGGTCGCCGTGGTCGCAAAGTCCGAGGGGCGCCGATATGTCGGATTCGAGATCGTCCCCGAGTACTACAGGTTTGCAAAGAGCCGGCTTGACGAGGGCCGTTACCGCATCAGTGCAAATGACGACGGCGGCGGCGGTGATTGTTGCTGACCGCGCGTAGGACGCGGCTGTAGCGCTGGCGCTCTGACTATGCGGCGCGCCCGCTATCGTCCTGCGCGGACCCGGCTGCTGCCACCCTGTCTTTTGCAGAGGCGCCTTTGCCATCACCGCTGCTGCTACCTCCACCACCACCACCATCATCACCACTACTACCACCGTCACCTCGCATCGCGCCATTCCCTTTTTGCCCGATCTTCTTTGATATTGCGCTGCGCAGCTCCTCGTCGCTCTTGCCGCCGGGGCTTATGCCCGCAGAGCGCGCAATCATCTCGAGCTTTTCACGCTCTGACTCGACGGGCCCTGATATACGCGGGATTCCATCCGCCGCATCCTGCATTCCCTTTACGTGCTCCTCGATGCCGTCCTTTGCCCTGTTGTACTCGTTGACGGCCTTTCCAATCTTCCTCGCGGCACCCGGAAGCTTGCCGGTCCCGAGTATGAGCACCAGAGCTACAAATATGATTATCACCCACTCCGTTCCGCCTACGCTGAGCCCGTACCACTGCATGATGATAATATTTGGTGGCACTGAAATTAAACCTATAGCGTTCATGGGTACCGCCCGCCCATGTCAGCCCCGTCGCAGTTGTGGCATTTCCCGTCGCCGCGCGAATACGCGGTTTCCTCACGCAACTGCCTGTTTTTTAACCGCAGATCTTGCCAGTCCGCAGACCCGCCCATCTCAATTTTTCACACGCGCGCGAACCAACGAGCATCGCCACAGTCATGACGGTAGTTGCCATTGGATGCCCCGCTGCGGCCGCCGCCAGCTACACCATTACTTGAACGCGGCAACCATTATGGCGCCGCCCATCAGGTCCTTCTCAAACTCGACGCGCCCAAACCTCTCAAGCAGCATGTCCTCCAGCCGCCCGTTCTGGGGCCACCTCTGAAACGTCCCGTGCAGCGTGCCGAACTTTAGGCCCAGCCTGCCGCCTGCGCACAGGGCCAGTACGGGCAGCAGTACACGGAGGTATGCCGAGACGCCGGCCCTCACCAGCGCGTTGTCCGGCTTGCCCAGGTCCACTATTACCAGCCTGCCGCCCTCTTTGAGGACGCGGTGCATCTCATCTACTGCGGCCCCGAGGTCGATTGCGTCCCTCAGGGAGTAGCCGCACAGCACCGCGTCAAAGGTGCCGTCCCCAAACGGCATGTGCTCAAAGACGCCGCATGCCGAGTCCGGCGCGTCCTCAAACAGGGAGCCCGTGTTCTTTAGCATCGGGACGAGCGGGTCGTACAGCGTTACTGCAATCTTGCCGCGCGCGGCGTCCACTGCAGTGCGCGACATGTTCCCGAACCCCGAGCCCGCGTCCAGTATGCGGTCGCCGGCAGACACCCTGCCCGTTATCGCGCGCCGGCGGTGCTCGGAGTCCTTGCCCAGGGATATGATGCGGTTCACCTTGTCGTATACCGGTATGATCTCTCGGAGTACCGCGATTACCTCCGGCCAGTAGGCGCTGCCAAGCCCGCGTCCCGGCTCCCCGCTGTCCTCCGTCCCGGGATCCATGGCCATGCCACCGACGCCGCCCGACTCATGCGGAAAATTCTGGCATCTTGCCTGCAAGCTCCTGCAGGCTCTCGTCGGACATCTTTTCAAACTCCCGGGTGCCGTCGGGTATCCTTGCCATCTTTATGTGGGCGACCTCGCTCTTCTCGTCCAGCTTTAGGTTGATTGCGCCTATCGCAAGCCGTATGCCGTCCTCCATGCCCATGTCGGCGCCGTAGTTCTTCTCCAGAAAGTCGTTCACGTCGTCCGAACCCGCCCCGATCGCGACTGCCGTATACTGCATGTACGCGCCGCTCGGATCAATCACGTAGATGGACCCGCCCTTCTGGTCTATCCCGCCTATTATCATCGAGACGCCGTTTGGGCGCACGCCGCCGTACTGGGTGAACTGGTGCGCATGGTCGGCCAGGTGCTTTGCAACCGTCGCCACCTCGACCGGCTCGTCGTACGTCATCCTCGTCCCCTGTGAAAAGAACCTCGCGTTGTCGACCTCCACCCTGGCGTCGGGTATGTATCCGGCCGCGGCCACGCCGATGTGCTTGTCCACCTGGAATATTTTCTGAGTCACGTTCCTCGTCTGCAGCGTCCTCGGCTTCTCTTCGACGGCTATCACCACGCCCTCCTTTGTGCAGACGCCGACTGCAAGCGCTCCCCTCTTTACGGTCTCTATGGCATACTCGACCTGGTATATGCGCCCGTCCGGCGAGTACATAGTGGACGTCATGTCGTAATTGCGGGATGCCATCATGTCATGGCAAGTCTGCCCGATGTTAATTTAAGGGTTTTAAACCACCGCCGCCACCGCGCAGCCGCGGCGCCTGCGCACGCACGCACGCATGCACGCACGCGGATCTGGATATAAGATTTTAAGCAACCTTGCGCATATCATACCATGAGCGAACAGGTGCTGTGCGACATACGCAGGGCGCTCAGGGACAGGCGTCCCGCCTCGGCAAAGCCGCACACGGACAAGCACACGAGACAGCTGCTGCTCTACATATTTGCAGTAACCCGCGGGGGCCTTACGCGGCTGCGGATCATAATGGAGCTCTCGGAGTGCACCCGCAACCCGAACCAGCTTGCAAAGGCCCTGGGGCTCGACTACAAGGCAGTCACGCACAACCTAAAGGTGCTAGAGCGCAACAGCATGGTCTCAAAGATCGGCGACGACCGGTACGGCGCGCTCTACCGCATATCGGACCTGCTGGAGACAAACCTCGGAGCGCTCGACGAGGTGATCGACAAGCTCTCCTACAACCTGGAGAAGAAGAACCGCAAGAAGGTATACCTCTGAAGCGGCAGGCCGCCATCTGCCACCAAGTACCCACGTTTAGGTCACGGCGCGCCGGCCCGTCCTGCGGGTTTTGCTAGCCGCACAACCCCGCGCAGAGAATACGACTAAGTAAACTATATAATATTAGGCTCTGGTAACCGGATTACTTGGCTCTTTCTGATCCCTTTGCAAACGCGACAAAGCAGGTTAACGACGCGTGCGACGTACTGGGCATCAAGGACAAGGGGCTCAGGGAGTATCTTGCAGAACCAAACCGCATCATGAGGGTAAAGATCCCGGTAAGGATGGACGACGGCTCGATACGCGTATTCATAGGGTTTAGAAGCCAGCACAACAACGACAGGGGCCCGTACAAGGGGGGCATACGCTACTTTAACCCCGAGGGCGGCGTCGAGTACATGGAGCGCGAGGTGATGGCGCTCTCCTCATGGATGACGTGGAAGTGCGCAATAGTGGACATCCCGATGGGCGGCGGCAAGGGGTGCATATTCGTAAACCCAAAGACCGAGAATCTCAGCGCGGGCGAGCTTGAGAGGCTCACCAGGGGATTTGCATACCAGATATCTGAGATAATAGGCCCGCAAAAGGACATTCCGGCCCCCGACGTCTACACCACGGGCAGGGAGATGACGCAGATCATGGACACCTACGGCAAGCTTCACGACAACACGTACGCGCCCGGCGTGATCACGGGCAAGCCCATCCCGATGGGCGGCTCGCAGGCAAGAGACGTGGCGACGGGGCTTGGTACCGCGTATACTGTGAGGGAGGCGGCCGACGAGATGGGGCTCGAATTGAAGGGGGCCACTGTGGCGCTCCAGGGATTTGGAAACGCGTCGACGTTTTCAGGAATCTATCTAGAGGAGATGGGGGCAGAGGTGATTGCCGTAAGCGATTCAAAGGGCGACATATTGCTTCCGAGAGGGACAAAGGTTGCAAAGGTGATAAAACACAAGCAAAAGAAGGGAACGGTGGTGGGATTTCCGGGCAGCAAAAAGATCACCACCGAGGAACTGCTCACGGCCGAATGCGACGTGCTTGTGCCCGGGGCGCTCGAGAACGAGATCACGGCACGGATTGCAAGGAAGCTGAACTGCAAGATCATCGCCGAGGCCGCCAACGGGCCCACGCTGCCCGCAGCCGATCCGATCATATACCGCAAGAAGATAATGATGATACCAGACATTTTGGCAAACGCCGGGGGCGTGTGCATATCCTATCTGGAGTGGGTACAGAACAACATGGGCTACTACTGGACGTTTGACGAGGTGGCAAAGAAGATGGAGGCGCAGATCACAAAGGGGTTCAGGGACGGCTATCACCTTTCCATAAAGCACAAGATAGACATGAGGCGCGCCACAATGGCCCTTGCCGTGCAGCGCGTGGTGGAGGCCTTTGAACACAGGGGCATCTGGCCCTGAATATAATGCGGACATCTCCCACGGGCGGGGCGGTCACTGCAGCATCAGCATCATAACGGCGTGCTCATAGCACGCGAGCTGCTCGATGAACGTAATCCTTCCCCGGGTTATCTTCCAGAGTCGTCTTCTCAGCGACAGGTCCACGTTCGTGCGGCGCTCAAGCTGCCTGGCCACCCTGCCCGTCAGGTGCCTGCCCTTCCTGTCCCCGTCAAACAACACTACAACGCTCTCGTACCTAGCCGCATGGTCGACAAAGTTTCCAAGCCCCCCAAAACGGTGGAATTCCAGTATCGTGCCCGCATACCCCAGCCTTCGGAGGGCGTCCGCGTCGCGCTTGCCCTCCACTGCCACGGCCATGCCGTCGTTTTTGGCGGAGTTGAGCCGCAGGATATAGTCCCTGATCTCGGCCGCCTCCTGCGCTGAGACTAGCACGCATATCCGGCCGCGTGCGAGCTATTAAAGAGATCCCGGTTGTAACTCTGTTTCCTAATTCCTCCCCCACATGCCGGCCAAGTCCAGGCCGGGCGGCATCATGGGCTTCATGCCGTCACGACGTCACACCCCCCCCCGCCTCCCGCGCAATCGACTCGTCCCTCCACCTGTTGTACAGGGCCACCTTGAGCCTCACCTCCTGCACGATGTTCTCCCACTTGAGGGCCATCAGGTGCTCGCCGAACATGCGCTTGAACGCCGAGAACACG
>JAJEHG010000001.1 GCA_022823825.1 Nitrosopumilaceae archaeon
TGCACGACCGCGCCGGCCGATCCGCCGATGACATAACCGAGACCTACGAGGTGGACTTTGGCGGAACCGAGATCGGCGGAACATGGATGCTGCGCCTCCACGACAACTTCAACGGAGACGAGGGCACCCTGAACAGCTGGACACTTACGATCAACTACGGATGACATGTCTGAACAGCCAGCCTCTGATGACCAAACCTGCAGGCTACAACGAACATCGTCTCTTGGTGCCGTGACCGGCCAGAACCATACTGACTCGTGCGAACAGGCGTATTTCCAGACGGCCTGTTGCCAAGGAAGAGATGACGGCAGGCGGGTTCAAGGTGGTGCCTGTGCGGGTGTTGGGGAACGCGCAGGCGTGGAGGGTAAGGGGGCCGCGGATGGAAAACCCCAGATCCTTCAGCAAGCCGGCTGCGGGGCGGTCACTTGCCTTCCGCCGTCCGGTCCATTTTTCTACAGATCATTAAAACCAATTGCGCGCCTGCCGGCTGCCCTGTCAGCACCGCGCCCGCAGCCGCTAGGTAGGTATATCAACCGAGGACGCAGGCCTGGTGTGATGGCCGCGTTCTCGCAGATTACCGCCGATCTGCAGGGCCAGCTAAAGCGCGACTTGGCCCAGATAATGCTGCTGCTGCGCCGCAACCCCGCGCTGGGGTACGCGCGCATAGTGGATATTGGAAAGAAGGTGGGCCGCAAGTACAACATGAACCTGGTGGTGAACTTTCCAAAGGAGGGGCGCATAAACGAGTACGACATGTACGGCAGGCGCGACCTCAGCATGATAATAGACTACGAGCGCAGGCGGTTCCCGATAGACCGGGACGTGATAAAGTCGAGGGCCCGCGAGATATTCGGGGACTCTGTAAAGATACAGGACGCGTACATGTACGAGGACAAGGAGGGCGTGCGGGTGTATACGGAGGGGTGGAAGATAGACATCCTGCCACACTCGCTGCACGTGTGGACCGTGTTCGACGAGCGCGTGACGGCTCTGTGCGACTGGCTGCTTGACGAGGTGTACATGGTCAAGGCCTAGGGGCGCCGCCCGCTATACGCCCTGCAGCTCGTCGAGGAGCGCCTGCGCCTCCGCGTCGTCGGGGTCTGCCTCCAGGATGCGGCTGATCATTATCATGGCCTCCTCCTTTTGGCCCAGAGACAGGTGGGCGTTGGTCTTTAGCTTTAGCGCCTCCGCGTCGTCGGCCTTGAGGTTCAGGGCCTTTTCAAAGTACGTGACGGCGTTCTTCGCGTCCTCCACGATAAAGTACGCGCTCCCCATTATGAACATAAAGTCGTGATCCTTCTCGTACTTGGGCTCCAGCTGCCTGCCGAGCGCGATGGCCTCGCGGTACTCGCCGTCGGCGATCATCTTTCTCATCTTTCTCTTGGGGTATAGCATGTCAGTCTAGCCTCCTGCACATCTCTGTCGTAGCCGTCCATCCTGCCGCCGGTCAGGATACCGTCATTATCCCGTTCTGTATGAGGTACTGTATCCCCTGGACAAACGAGCCGTCGTCTATGAGGCCCTCTGCCCACCATCCGGCGTTGGTCTTTATCCAGCCGGGTATCTCCGCTGTCGCGTCGCCACTACTGTCGCCGCTTGGCTCCGTCGCCGGTATCTCTATTATTCCCTGCTTGATGAGGTACTGTATCCCCTGGACAAACGAGCCGTCGTCTATGAGGCCCTCTGCCCACCATCCGGCGTTGGTCTTTATCCAGCCGGGTATCTCCGCTGTCGCCTGTTCCGGCTCTGGTTGGTCGCTGCCGCCCACATCCCCGACGTCGGGATCCTGGACGCCCATCATTGAATTCTCATATATCATAATTGGAATCTCCACATAGTCGGGCGGATCGCTCGGGACTATGTTCTCCGGTGACTTGCCGTACACCCATATCACGTAGTTTGTCGTGCCGGGCTCCTCGTCTACGGGGATCTCTATCAGGTACTGCCCTGACGCCGAGTACAGGAACTGCCTCCCCTCCTCTGAGGCAAGCGATCTTATGGGCTTTTGGTTCTCGTCTAGTATCAATACGTCAAACTGCACCTGGTTTAGGAACTCGGTCACGTCGTACTTGCTGATGAACTTTATCAACCACTCCATGCTGCACCCCTGCTTTGGATCCTCGGGGCCGTACGCCACGTGTATCTGGTACATCGCGCCCACCGTGGATTTCTTTACCACGATGTCCTTGTCAAAGCCCGTCTCACATCCCTGGGCCGCCATGAGCTCCGACGTCGGTATTACATCCGTAAACGGATCCTCCGTCACGCCCTCCTTGTAGTCCAGCAGTATGAACTCGTATTCGGTGGGAGGGATTCCCTCCGACACGTGCGTGTACGTCTTTGCCTTTATTGGGAACGGGAACTCGTCAACTATCCAGACGTTGCTTGACGCGCCGCCGGTCTTCCACCCTATGCGTACCGTCTCCCAGGTCTCTCCGGCGGCCCTCACATCCTCTATTGCCAGGGGCAGCACCTGCTCGCCGCCTATGTTGCCTATCTTGCCCCACGAGGTGTCGCTGAACGCCTTTGGTCCCTTGCCGCCCTGCTCGCTGTCGGCAGTCGCGAACGCGGACAGCCACACCACTGAGGACTTGAACGCTCCGCGGTATATGCCTAGCTCCTCCGTACCGCCCGTCGGCTCTGGCGCGATCTTGCCCAGCTCCATGTTTCCCTTTATTATGCGGTTTCCGTCGTATACGACTACCTGCGCGAGCCATTTTGTCTCGCTGCCAACCTGTATGTCGCCCTCTATCCACATCTCGAGGCTGAACTTGGCGCACTCCTTGTAGTCCACGTAGCACATAGAATATGAGAAATAGTCTCCCTGCTTGAGACCCTCGCCTGCATGCCACGTGCCCTCCTTGTCCACGCCGCCCGTCTGGAACTGGGCATAGGCCTCGGATACAGGGCCGCCCGCGCCCGCCGCCACTACGAGCAGTATTGATGCGGCCGCCATAGCGGCATATGTCGTGGCAACCGATCCCCTGGCTGCCGCGCCGGCCAGACTGCAAATCTTCAAGCTAACTCGTTTTGTTCAACCGATTAGTTAAACCTTTTTTGACCCCGCCTAATTTTCAATGGGCCAGAGTCCGCATTTGTCCTCTGCGTATAGGCAAATATAGCAGTACCATACACCCGGTCACATGTGCGAATGCTCAAAGGTGCACCTCTTCGAGGTAGAGTTCAAACTGGACGGCCTGGTAGTCGTACCCACGCACAAGAACTGCGGGTTCGCGCTTGACGAAAAGCAGGCAGAAAAGTTCCAAAAGGCACTGGTAAAGTCCTGGGGCATGGAAGTCGAAGAGTAGGCCGCCGACGCGTCGCGTACCTGCAATGTCAGATTCGGCACATCGACATCCTTTAAAGCTGCGTGTTCAGACCGTTGTCATGAAGGCAAGGTTTGCAAGTACGTGCCCGGCGTGCAACGACGCCATAAAGGTGGGCAAGGAGATAGTAAGGAACTCCGAGGACAAGTGGGTTCACAAGGCATGCTCTGACGTTGAAGACGAGCTTCCTTGACCCCGGTCGCGCGCGAGCGGTTCTGTTCTGCCGTCGCCATCGTGTACCCCACGCCTATAGAGCGGGTTCTTGCGCGCGGCGTGCGTCTTGGCGCGTCATGGTACGGACGCGGTGGTGTCCTGCGCGCCGCGCCGCCTGAACATTCTGAACAAGTTATTTAAGTAAGGTTTCCAACCTACCGACATGGGCAGAAGCATTATGCTATTTGCAATTGTGGCCTCCCTTGCCGCAGTCGGCGCCGTGTCTGTGACGGCCCCGGGCGACGCCATGGCGCACCCGTACCATCAGGGCGTGACAACCACGCCGATCAACGGGGAGATCAGCATACAAAAGACCGACGTGGTACTCAGCGTGCCTTCAGACAACGCGCTCCCGTGGGGGTTTGTGACAGGCCAAGCCTCTGAGCATGTGGCGGACTATCCCGTAATCATACAGTTCTACCAGGACGGCGAGCCCGTGCACATGGCGCAGGTCGACGTTAACGAGGACGGCTCGTACGAGTACCAGTTCAGGGTGCTGTCAGTGGACCTCGAGACGGGGCACACGACGCACATCTTTGAGGGCGACTATCTGGTGTCCATATTCAAGGTGGTCCCGACAGCGGCGCCGCCGGCCCCGCTTGCCGGAGCAGTCTAGACCGTTTTTGCAGTTTTTTTTGCATACGCTTTTCGCCTAGGCCCCTCCCCCCTTGCAGGCTCGATGCCGCCTGCGCCCCTCCTGTGTTTGGTTTTTTAATGGCTGCGTGGGCGCACACGTGTTGGGTTCTTTGCAATCATCCTCCTTGCCGCCTACCGGAGGCCGGCACAAGACGGGGCCGTGGAGCCTGGCAGAGCTCGCGTCGGGGCCCCGTGACGCGCGGCTGCTGCGCCAGGCGGAGCTCCTGCGCAAAAAGGCCGCGGCGTTTGGAAGAAAGCGCAAGGCGCTGTCGCCTAGGATGCCTGTCCGGAGCTTTGGCAGGGTCCTCCGCATGCTTGAGGATATAGTGGACCTGAGCAGCCGCACCGAGGGGTACGCGTCCCTGCTGCATGCCGCCGACACGCAGTCCGACGAGGCCACCTCGCTCCTGATGCGCATGTCAAAGCTCGACTCTGAGGTGTCAAACAGCATACTGTTCTTCAGCTTGTGGTGGAAGCGCCACATCGATGACAAGAACGCCGAGAGGCTCGCGTCGGGCTCAGGCGAGCTTGCCGGCTACCTGCGCCACAAGAGGCGGCTTGCAAAGTACTCGCTAAGCGAGCAGGAGGAAAAGATAATCAACACGCTTGACGTGACCGGCGCCTCGGCGCTTGTAAACCTGTACGACAAGATAACCAACGCGTACCAGTACAGGATGCGCGCGGGCAGGAGGACGCGCACCATGACCCGCGAGGAGATATCAAACTACGTGCGCAGCGCGAGCCCGAGGCTCCGCAGGGCCGCGTACGTGGAACTGCTCTCAAAGTACGACTCTGAGAAGGGCGTCATAGGGCAGATATACCAGAACATCGTCCAGAACTGGGCAGACGAGACCGTGAAGATGAGGGGGTACAGGTCCGCGATATCGGCCCGTAACGTGGGAAACAACCTAGACGACCGCACGGTCGACTCGCTTCTCGCCGCGTGCAAAAAGAACGCCCCGCTGTTCCAGAAGTTCTTCAGGACAAAGGCAAAGCTCCTCAGGGAGAGGCCAAAGAGGCTGCGGCGCTACGACCTCTATGCGCCTGCTGCCGCGGCGGCGGCCAGGACCCGGCGCAAGGGCGGCGCGGAGGAGAGGAGGTACGCGTACGACGCGGCCGTGCGCATGGTCCTTGACACGCTTGGCTCGTTTAGCCCCGCCCTTGGAGGGTTTGCAGGAAGCGTCATATCTGAATGTCACGTGGACTCTGCCGCGCGCCGCGGCAAGCGCGACGGGGCGTTCTGCAGCACGATATCGCCCGGCGTCACCCCGTACATCCTGCTGAACTATACCGGGCGCATCCGGGACGTCTTTACGCTTGCCCACGAGATGGGGCACGCCGTGCACAGCATGGCGGCCGCCTCCCGCTCAATCCTCGTGCAGCACGCGCCCCTGCCGCTCGCGGAGACCGCATCAACGTTCTCGGAGCTTTTGCTGTACGACAGCATGGACAAGGGGCTGTCAGACGGGGAGCGCCTCGGAATCCTGTCTGAGAAGATAGACGACATGTACGCGACCATAATGCGGCAGGCGTACTTTACGCTCTTTGAGGTCGAGGCGCACCGGATGATATCTGCAGACGGCGGGGCCACCATAGACGCGCTATCGCAGGCATACCTGCGCAACCTACGGGACCAGTTTGGCAGGTCCGTCGACGTGTCCGAGGACTTTGCAGTGGAGTGGAGCTGCATACCGCACTTTTACCACTCCCCGTTCTACTGCTATGCGTACTCGTTTGGCAACCTGCTGTCCCTCTCGCTCTTTCAGAGGTACAAGAGGGAGGGCGCCGACTTTGTGCCCTCGTACGTCGACATACTGGCGGCCGGCGGCTCGAAAAAGCCCGAGGATCTGCTGGCGTCACACGGGCTTGACATTACGTCCGAGTCGTTCTGGCAGGAGGGGTTCGAGTACGTATCCGAGCAGGTCCGGGCGCTTGGCAAGCTTGCCTGACTGCGGCCGTGCCTGGTGGTGGTTGTTGTGATGATGGTGGCGGCGGCGGTGGTGGCGCAGGCGGCCTGTGTAATGATAAAGGGGCCGGCAGTTCAACGCACGAACTGCCGGCCTGTTCCCCGAACGGTTTGAGTTCGATGTCGCCGTGCGTGCGGCGGGGTGCGATTTAAACCTTAAACTTTATACTGATTGCACGGGGCGCGTAGCGCATGATGGTGTCGGCGGTATGGCAGGAGTGACAAGGGCGGCGGTTACGCTCGCATCGCGCCGGCGCGCCGCGGCGGCAGCAGCTGCATGCGCCGCGGTAGCCGTAGCGGCCTGCCTTGCCGCGATGTCGTACGCGTCTCCTGCCCCCGCGTACTCGCAGGGCGAGGTGGGGCTCGCAACGTTCCATGAGGGCGCCACTATACTCGTGGACAGGACGGGCTCGCACAACGTCTCCGCGTCCGTCACGCTGCAGAGCACCAGCCTGCTTGAGATGCGGGTCCCGCAGTCCCTTGAAAAGCAGCTGAGGGACGACGCGCTGATTACCGCCGTCGTCGTGACAAACCAGGGGCGCTGCGTCCTAGGCGTGGGTGATGACGAGTCGTGCGTGCTGGTAAACATGGAGCGCGATCCCGAGGCTGCCGGAATCGTGTCGCTGCAGGACTCTTCGCGCGAGAGGGCCGACGCGCACATAGGCGCAATAAACGAGGCGCTCGACACAGACGCCTCGTACCATTCGGTGTTTGTGCACTCGGGCGGCGACACGTCCGGCGCGTCGACGGGACTGCCCGGCATTGCCTCGGGCAGGGCCACCGTGTCGGTGGTGTACGTGATGCCCATGGCAGACACCGACTGGATGTACCAAAATATGTCCTCGATACTGCTCCCGGGGCAGATAAGGGAGTCGGGCGGGTTCTACGACGCGGCGAGGATTCTTGCGGCCCATGACAACTCAAAGATGCTCTTTGCAATAATCCCGTCTGACTCCGGCTCGCTTTTGCAGCTAAAGGTGGCGTCTGCCAGGCCCGTAAACGCGTCGGCAGCAGACATGGTCAGGCCGCTTGAGATGATGGGGCTTGAGAAGCTAGAGCGCTCCGGATACTTTTCGTCCGGGTTCTACCCGCTCAACTCGGTGGTCCAGGTGGCCATATCCTCTGCGGACGCGGAGGTTTCCGTGTCCGGCTCGGCGCAGGCGGAGCTTCCCACCCGGGTCGTGGACGGGGAGAAGATACCGACTGACGTGACGGGGGACGGCTGGATATTTGATCCGGACCGCGGCAAGCTGATACATGCAAAGTACATCTTTGGGCAGCAGAAGACCCTGCTCGAGCCTGGGGATCTTGAGATTGTGCTGGCCGGCGGCGGTAACAACGGCGGCGCTGCAGGCGGCATCGGCGGCGTGGATATTACGGGTACCCAGACCGACGAGCAGCTGATGGTCGTGATTGCGGTGGTCGCCATTGCGGCGGCCGTCGCCATATTCTACCTGCGCGGCTACAGCGGGGCAAGGCGCAGGCAGGCTGCGCCGTAGTCCCGGAGATGCCCGCGGCCGTCCGCGGCGCCCCCTTCTGTCTGCCTGTCTGCCCGCATTTGACGCGCCGTGCGGGTCGGGGGCGCGTCACAGCAGCAGTACGGCCGCTGCAAACACCGTAGTCCACTTGCCGTCCTTGTCGCCCCGTGCGGCCTGCGTGATGTTGTGCGTGTTGTATATCTGCCCCGATATCGACCACTGCTGCCTCTTCTCGTCCCAGTTCTTGTCCACGTCGAAGGGTATCCCAAGCGACGACGCGAGCATCTGGGCCGCTATGTCCTCTGCATAATCCCCTGCCTGCTCCTCGTTTTGCCCAAACGAGTCGTACTCTGAGAGGTATCCGTACCGGCTGGTGTCCTTTGGCCTTGCAAGCCCGACGGACGCGGCGCACATGCGGTGCGGCTCGTTTGTCTGGTTCTTCGAGTATATCGTAAACAGTATCTGGCCGGGCTTGATCTGCTTGAGCCCCTCCCTCCTTGATACCATCTTGGCGCCCGGCGGGAATATGCTTGATATTAAAACGATGTTGGTCCCGGCAATCCCGGCGTCCCTGAGCGCGTACTCAAAGCTCGTAAGCCTGTCCTCGTGCACCCCCTTGCCCTTTGTCATAAAGAGTTTTTTTGCCACTAGATCCAGCATGTCATGCCCTTTGGGAATTGCTATTTAAAATTTGGCCGCACTCAACTCTGTTTCCTAATTCCTCCCCCACATGCCGGCCAAGTCCAGGCCGGGCGGCATCATGGGCTTCATGCCGTCACGACGTCACACCCCCCCCCCGCCTCCCGCGCAATCGACTCGTCCCTCCACCTGTTGTACAGGGCC